>JAFUPM010000008.1 GCA_017481225.1 Clostridia bacterium | reverse complement strand
GGGTCCCGAAGAGGGATAGTCAAGTCCCGATGCAACTGAATATACAGGTGCGGGGTCGCCGTTTTCGTCCTTGAGCATAATGCTGTTAAAGCCGTGCATAACGCCTTCTTCGCCATATGTGAGGCTTGCGGCGTGGTCGCCAAGAGATGCGCCTCTGCCGAGAGGCTCAACGCCGTAAATGTCTACGGGGTCGTTAAGGAAGCCCGAGAACATACCCATAGCGTTAGAGCCGCCGCCTACGCAGGCAACAACAGCATCGGGCAGCTCACCCGTCATAGAAACGAACTGCTCCCTCGCCTCAATACCCACAACGCTCTGGAAATCTCTGACCATCATCGGGAAGGGGTGAGGTCCGACAACAGAGCCTATGCAATATATAGCGTCCTTATATTCGCGAAGGTATGCGTCAAACGCCGCATCTACCGCCTCCTTGAGAGTAGCAAGACCGTGAGTTACCTCTATAATATTCGCGCCGAGAATTTTCATTCTCGCAACGTTGGGAGCCTGCTTTTTGATATCCACAGAGCCCATATAAATATCACATTCAAGTCCAAAGTATGCCGCCGCGGTAGCGAGAGCAACGCCGTGCTGTCCTGCGCCCGTCTCGGCGATAACCTTCTTTTTGCCCATATACTTCGCAAGCAGCGCCTCGCCCATACAGTGGTTAAGCTTGTGAGCGCCCGTATGGTTCAAGTCCTCGCGCTTTACGTAAAGCTGAACGTTGCCGATAGAGGTGGAGAGCCTCTCAAGATAGGAAATAGGCGTAGGTCTACCCTGGAACTCCTTGCGTATTTTTCTAAGCTCGGAGATAAACTTCGAGGACTTGCAGATTGTGAAATACGCCTCGTTTATCTCGTCCATAGCGCGCTTCAGCTCCGCAGGAACGTAAGCTCCCCCGTATTTGCCGAAATAGCCCTCGCTGTTCGGATAATTTTTGAAATATGTATCAAAATCAACTCCGTTAAATTTCATTTTTTTGTTCCTTCCTTTTATCTTTTTTATTTCATTACCTTCGGTATAAAAGCTCTCGCATTTATCATTTCGCTCAATTAAATACAATTAAAGCTTTAATTTCAAAAATTATTTTTTGATGAAGCGCAAAGATTTTTCCGGCGCCAGCAGTACGAGGGTACCGCATGTCGAAAAACTCTGCCGCGATTCGCAAAAAATAAAGTGATTCGCAAAAAATAAATCGATTCAAAAAATAAAGCCCCGAACTAATGAGATAGTTCGGGGCGATAATATATACCGCGGTGCCACCCGTTTCAAGGCTTACGCCTCCTCACGTACAAAGCTATACGTTGCGCTGATAACGGCAGCCTGCCGTCGGAGCCTACTTAATTCGGTCCGCCCTCAAAAGCCCATTCACCATAGCTCCCTATACCGCACTCCCACCGTCGGCGGCTCTCTGTGATAGCTCACTGTGGCTACTCTTCTTTTTCATCGGTTTATGTGTTGATTATACACTCTCTTCGGGTGTTTGTCAATAGTTTTTTCAAAATTTCAAAAATTTCCCTTCTCTACTCCAAAAACAAGGGTCTCCTCTGCACCCCAACAAGAGCCTCCTCGAGGCACTGAGGTATCAGCTCCATTCTCGCCACCAGGGAGTGAGGCTTCCCTATGGGGTCGTCCTGCTTCATCGGCACGGCGTACACGGAGCGGCGGCTGATAAGCTTGGCTATGTTCTGCAGGTTCTGGGAAAGGGCGTCGTTCGTCGCCAGAGCGAAAAGCAGAGGTCTATCCCTTCTCAGGTGCGCCTTCGCCGCCATAGTAACGGCTCCGTCGGTTATCCCTCCCGCAATCTTCGCCAGGGTATTTCCCGTACAGGGCGCGATAATCAGCGCGTCAAGCGGGGTCGCAGGACCCAGGGGCTCGGCATCTACAACGGTGTGTATTATCTTCCTTCCCGAGACACTCTCAACCCTCTCTCTGAACTCTTGTGCCTTGTGAAACCTTGTGTCCACGGTGTATGCGTTTTCACTCATTATAGGCTGTATTTCGTAGCCCGTCTTTAGAAGCTCCACCATCTGTGAGTACGCCGCACCCATAGTGCAAAACGAGCCGCAAAAAGCAAATCCAATCATAATGCTTTCCTCATAAAACAAAATGTCAAACCTTTAATATCCCTAGTTTAGTCTTGCGAGTATCCGTTTGGCGTAGGCGCGCCCCGAGCTTACGGGGAACATTTCCGAGGGAACAGATGGCATTTTCTCGACACGGGGTATGCCCGAAAGGAAATTCCCCGAAGCCAAGTCGATTATTCTGACCCCGTCCTCGCCCTTGACGTCAGACTCTCTTAGGAGCCTTGCGGGAGCCGTATTAATCAGTATATCAAGAGATGCAATATCCGACATCTCCCCGTATTCCCTCACCTCTACGCCATAGGGAGCAAGGGAGGAGAGTGCGCCCCTGTTTCCGCTGTAAACTCTCACCTGTGCGCCAAGGTACAAAAGATGCCTCACCAGCCTTTTACCAATCCTACCGAAGCCAACAACTCCCACCTTCATATCCGAGAGCTGCCGCCCCTCTGTGCATATTATTCTTGCGATAGCTCCCACCGCGGTCATCTCGGCATTCTCCCAAAGGAACTCTCCGTCAAGGAGCGCGTCGTATATTGAGCCGCCCCTCGAGGCTACGCCTTCGGCTACGTCCTCGGGTATACCGTACCCTGCTACAAGAGTGTCCTCCGTCACGCTCTCCGTCGCCTCCGCCAGAGTTATGTCGGTACCCGTGACGAGTTTTTTGTCTTTTGTCGTAGGAATTGGCAAAACGATAAGCCTGCCAATATCCCCCGTCCCGCGCCACTCTCTCCGAAGAAGGCGGAGACACTCCTCCATTCTGCCGCCCGCGCCAAAGCTAATAATTTCCATAAAGTATATCTCCGCAGGGCTTGCGCCCCAAAAGCTTACTTTGCCGACAAAATACTTCCGTCGGCTTATCCTCAGTATATGATGGCAATTATTATTTTGACAGAATATTTTCGGAGAGCAGCCCCAAAAAAAGAAAAGGCAACTGCTCATATTTTCAGAGGTAGTACAAAAAGAAAAAGGCAACCGTCCACGTTACCGCATCTGCGATGGGACAGCCGCCTCTTTCCTGTGGTGACTTGCGCCTTATTTACGCGACATTTTTTCTTCTATGAACTCCGTCACCATAGCGCTCTTTTCCTTGAAAAACCTTTTCATTCTGTTTACGACGTTTATCATACTTGCCCCTGCCAGAGTGAACACGGCAAGAGTTGCATAAGGGTGTCTTTTCCGTCCGCTTGTACGGTGCATCATTTTCATATCGTTTCTCCTTTTTAGGTGTTTTTGCTTTATGGGGTGTCCTTATTTTTTCCCGATACGGCTCGAAATATAACTAATTTTCGAAGGTGAGCTTTCGGGACGGGTGTTTTTTCACTTTTATTACAGGTGAAAAGTGTTATTTTGATTGACAAACCACCTCTTTTGTTGTAAAATATTATCTGTAAAGAAATGCAACTCCGAAAAAGAGGTAAGAAAATGATAAAATGTAAGGTATGCGGTCACACCTCCCTTAAGTTCGAGGCTGTATGTCCGCAGTGTCAAAGCCCCTTCTCCCTGACCCGTATAGAGATTGAGGATTGCCTCGACGAGGCTCGCTCCTCTATGAAAAGGAGAGATTACGAATATTCTCTCTCCATATACAAGGCTCTTGCGGATATGGGTATAATCCAGGCGCAAAGAGAATATGCGAGTATCCTCGAGAAGGGTGCCGTAGTTCCCCGTGACCTTGACAAGGCTATGAGCTATTTTTATAGCGGAGCCTTGAAAAACGACCCCACAAGCGCATACAGATACTCGAAGCTGGTCTCGCGCACAAGCGACAAGGCGTCGGAGTTCTGGCTTGCCTATTCCGCGCTTATCGGCTGTGCGGAGGCGTATCTCCCTGCGGCGGAGCATTACTCCGAGCTTGGCGACGAGGAGACTGCAGGCTACTACTACTCCCTTGCCGCCCACGGTGACGATACCGAGGCGATAGTCACGATGGCGAGAAGATATTACCAGGGCGTTGGCACCGACAAAAACGACGCCTACGCAAAGTGGTATATGGACAAGCTGACCTTACCGCCTCTGCAGGCGTTGAAGCTTGCCTACAAGCTCCGTTCTATAAGAGCAGAGGTTCCCCCCGAGCCCTCCTTCACCTCTCGCACCAGAGTTCTCCGTTCGCTTATCCGCGAGGCTGCTAAGTTCTCCCTTAGCTCAGCGCAGCTTTATATGGCGGAGATGCTTGCGAAAAGCGGCACTGCCGACTCCCTCTACTCTCTCGCCGTCCTTTATGCCGACGGTGTTGGCACAGAGCCGAGGATTGACGACGCCGTAAGGCTGTTCGAGCTGTCTATGGATAAAGGAAGCGCTGAGGCTGCAAAGCATCTTGGCGATATGTTCGCCGCAGGCAAGCAGGTCCCAAGAGACGTTGACCGCGCCCTTACGTATTACAGACGCTCCGCAGGTCTTGGCGAGGGCGGCGCATACGAGATTATGGGCGATATGTTCGCCGAGGGCAGAATGGTTGATACCAACATTGCTTACGCAATAGAGCTGTACGAGCGCGGCGCGGCGGAGGGCGATGCAAATTGCCGTTCCAAGGCTATCAGGCTTCGCGAGGAGCGCGAGGAGCTTTACCGCAGGGCAAAGGGCGAGGAGAAATTAGATGCGGAGAGCGCATTCGAGCTTTGCGCGACCTCTGCCGCTATGGGTTATATCCCTGCCCACAAGGAGCTTGCGAGAATGTTCGAGCTTGGTATCGGCACCGAGAGAAACCGCAATATGGCATACAGATGGTATTCCCTCGCCGTTCAGCACGGTGACACAGACGCACTCTTCGACCTTGGCAGATGCTACTCCCGCGGTATTGGAACTCACTTCGACTTTGACCGCGCCGTAGAAATTCTTAACAAGGCGAAAAGATACGGCTCCTCCGCAGCGGAGGGTGAGCTTGCAAGGCTCCTTAACAACAAGAGACGCGGTATGACCCGTTCCCTCTTCTCCCACGGAGTAAGGCTTATTCATAAGAGATGCTTCGAGGACGCCTTCGAGCTTATGACCGCCTGCGCATCTCTCGGATATGCTGAGGGAGAGTACGTTCTCGGATGTATGTACGAGTTCGGCATCGGTACGGCGACCAACCGTCAGCTTGCCTTCAACTCCTACAACTCCGCATTCTCAAAGGGCTTCAGAGATACGAGGCAAACCTACAAGCTTAAAATCTTAAAAATGGCAAGATAATCCCGTTTTTGTACAGTTTTATTTACATATTAGGGAAATTATCCGATTTTCTCATTTAAATCGAGCGCAAGTCTGCGCTCGATTTTTTTGTACTGTGCAGAGAAAGACTTTTCTTTCATATTTTCCTTGTAACTTTCACTTTTTGCACAAAGTCAGGAAGAAAGTGCAAGTAAATGAGAAAAAAAGGCATTGCTTTTTATCTGAGTTGTGGTATAATTAAAGCGTGCGTGATATAGTGTGATAATCTTAACGGAGCAGCCCACGTCGAGATAAATCCCTTGGGTGTTTTCAGATATGCTTTGCGGAAGCTTTGTCGCAAAATTTCCGCACGTACTTTAAGCTTTGCATAAACATTCTGGGCTAAAGCTATCGTTATATTCGTCCGCGGCACATAGAAAAATCAGCCGCCCCACTTAGAACCTTGGAGCTTGAATATGGATATATTAATACTTTGTGCTACAATACTCGGAAACTCATTACAGCCCGTATTAAAAAAGGCGTATAACAAAAAGGGCGGAGGCGGAGTTTTCATTTTCAGTGCCATAACAGTCCTTACCGCCGCAGTGTTCTTTATTTGCTCGGCGGAGCATCCGTTGAATTTCACTCCCGATATTCTTCCCTACTCTCTGGGCTTTGCCACATCTTATGCCGTTGCAACCATATTCGGAATGTTAGCAATCTTCGAGGGCTCTCTGTCCTTAACCTCCCTTGCCACCTCCTACTCTCTCCTTATTCCGACCCTTTGGGGTCTGCTCTTCTATAAGGACGAGGCGAGCATCTGGTTCTTTGTCGGTCTTGCCCTTCTGCTCGTCAGCCTTTTCCTTATAAACTCCAAGGACGGCGAGGTGAAGATTACACCTAAATGGGTGCTTTACGTGCTTTTAGCCTTCCTTGGAAACGGTATATGCTCAACGGTTCAGTCGGGCTTTGCAAAAAGCAACGAGGGCGTCGGCAAAAGCGAATTTATGATTATAGCCCTCTTTGCAGTCTTTACCGTAATGCTCATAGCCTCCTTCGTTACCGACCGAGGCGGAATAGTCCCCTCACTTAAGGGCAGCTGGTACATTATGGTGCTGTGCGGTATTGCCAACGGAGCCGTAAACCTTTTCGTAATTCTCCTCTCCCAGATGATGAACACCTCTCTGATGTTCCCCCTTATATCCGCAGGCGGCATCGTCATAACCTCCCTTGTCTCAATCTTCATATATAAGGAGAAGCTTTCCTTCAAGCAGTACGTCGGAATGGCACTGGGAATCGGTGCAATTGTCTTTATGAATTTGTAATATATATCGCTTAAAAAACAATTTTTTACTACTTTTATTTACATAATGAGGGTTTTATGATTAAATGCAAGATTATTTCCAGCCTTGATAAGGCTTTGCCAAACGGCAATTTTGACGACTACAGCGAAAGTCGGCATCTGACGGTTCTACGAGGAGAACGCGCCTCATTTCAGCTGATTTACGAGTTGGACTGCTCCACCACTCCCGTTTATTCAAAGCTGCTTTCCGTTACCCTATCGGGTAATCTTTCGAAGTACACAACCCTTCATAACGTTATGTCTGTGCCTGCCACAGCCAACGCGCGATGCTCTACCGACGAGGACTATATCGTGACCTCCCCCGCGCTCATTCCCGACGTTCTCACCCCCCTATACTTCCGAGGCAAGCTTATGGCTGTGCCGGGTGCGCTCTGCTGCGCGTGGATAGACGTCGAGGTCCCCGAGGATATCTTTATCCCTAACGGCGAGCTTACGCTTACCCTCACTTACACACCGAGCAATCCAAGCGACCCCTCCTTTTCCGCCGACCTCTCCCTTACCGTGGAGACTCTGGACGCCGCGCTTCCCGAGCAGTCCCTTATCTTCACCCAATGGTTCCACCACGATTGCCTCGCGGACTATTATAAGGTGGAGAAGTGGTCGGAGGAGCATTTCAGGATTATTGAGAGCTTCGTCCGCTGCGCAAAGCGCGCAGGCATCAATATGCTCTACACTCCCCTTATAACTCCTCCGCTGGATAACGAGTACGATACGCGCGACCTTCAGCTTGCCGACGTTACGGTCACCGACGGAGAGTACGCCTTTGGCTGGGAGAAGCTGGACAGATGGATAGATATTCTCGACAGAGTAGGCATTAAGTACCTCGAGGTAGGTCACCTCTTCACCCAAGGCGGTGCAAAGCACGCAACCAAGGTAACGGGAAATATCGGCGGCGAAAGGAAAAGGCTCTTCCCTGCCGACACGCCCTGTGACGACCCCGAATATACGAGATTTCTTCGCGCCCTTCTTACCTCCTTTATTTCTCATATGAAGGAAAGGGGCGACGGAGAAAGAATGATATTCCACATCTCCGACGAGCCGCCGAGGTCCCTCATTGAAACCTACAAGCGAGCGAAAGGCACCGTGGAGAATATCTTAGAGGAATATGAGATTTTCGATGCCCTCTCCGACTACGGCTTCTACGAGCAGGGCGTAGTAAAGCGCCCCATAGTAATACTTAACGCCCTACATAAATTCGTCGGGCGCACCGAGGGAGGGCTGTGGACCTACAATTGCTGTGGACCGTCCTCGGGCTACTCAAACCGCTTGATGGCAATGACCCTCTCGCGCAACCGTTCAATAAGCCTCTTACTCTATAAATTCAATATTGAGGGCTTCCTTCATTGGGGCTTCAACTTCTATAACACCGCAGGCTCCTCCGACTTAGTAAACCCATTTCTCGACACCTCCGCAGGAGGTCGTTTCCCGTCAGGCGACGCCTTCTCCGTATACCCCGGTGAAAATGGCGAACCTCTCGAGTCCTTGCGGCTTGTCTCCTTCAAGCAGGGTCTTGACGACCTGTCGGCATACAAACTCTGCGAGAGCCTCTACTCCCGAGACGAGGTCATAGCCGCCCTCGAGGAGGAGCTTGGAGAGGAGATAAAAACCACCACCTACATCAACGACTCAGAGAAAATGCTGAGGGTGCGCGACAGAATAAACCTTATGATAAAAGCGCGCCTTTGATTTTCCTTCGCCTAGCCAAATATAATATCAAAAAGCAGCCTTATAAATAATTAACAGCTATTAAAACTGCTTTCGGTTTAACTGAATATCCGCATAGAAGCAGTTTTCGGTTTAATTAAATATCTGCATAAAAGCAACTTTTGGTTTAACTGAATATTTGCAATAAAGCAGCTTTCAGTTTAACTAAATGCAAAAATTAAACATCAAAAGAAAATACCAAAAACAAAAACGGGCAAACACAGTCTTTTCTCTGCGTTTGTCCGTTTTTTATGGTAAAATGCTAACTATAATTTACAATTATACGCCCGAATAAGCCGAGAAGCCGCCGTCTACGGGAAGCACAACACCGGTAATAAATCCTGCCGCCTTCTCATTAATAAGGAAGAGAAGTCCGCCCTCAAGCTCACAGCTTTCGCCAAATCTGCCCATAGGAGTAGCGGCGAGAATTTTGCCCGTTCTGGCAGTAGGTGTGCCGTCGGGATTAAAGAGAAGAGCCGCGTTCTGCTTCGTGGAGAAGAAGCCGGGAGCGATAGCGTTTACTCTGATACCTACCTTGGAGAAGTGAACCGCAAGCCACTGAGTGAAGTTGGAGATAGCCGCCTTGGCGCCCGAGTATGCGGGGATTTTAGTCAAGGGGGTATATGCGTTCATAGAGGAAATGTTCAGTATATTGCAGCCCTCTCTGCCTACCATCTGGCGTGCGAACGCCTGAGTGGGAATAAGGGTGCCGAGGAAGTTAAGGTTAAAGACGAAGCCAACGCCTGCGGCATCGAGGTCGAAGAAGCTCTTTGTGTCGGCGTCGATATCGCCAAGCTCGAAATACTCCTTATCCGTAGTAGCCCTGGGGTTATTACCGCCTGCGCCATTAATGAGTATATCGCACTTGCCGAGGTCAGCCTCAACTGCATCAGCTACCGCGTAGCAGGTCTCCTTCTCCAGAACGTTGCAGGCATAAGCCTTAGCAACGCCGCCCTCAGCGACAATCTCCTCAGCATAAGCCTTTGCCGCCTCCTCGTTAAGGTCAAGAAGCGCAACCTTCGCGCCGGCTCTCGCCAGCACCTTTGCAAAATAGGAGCAAAGCACACCGCCCGCACCCGTTACAACCGCCACCTTACCGGTAAGGTCGGTATTCAATACGTTTTTATTCATAATATACCTCTGTATTTTTATTTCATTTATCCAACATCGCTCTTTCTTTGAATTCGGGATGAGAATCGTCGTAATTTACTGCGCCGACGTATATTCATACGTCAAGTCGGTAAATTCGGCGATAGACGAAGTCGGTCTCGCCCGAAGTCATGAAAGAGCCTTGGTGTAGGCTTCGAATAGACCGTTAATATACGCCGCTCCAAGCGCGCGGTCGTAAAGTCCGTATCCCGGCTTGCCCGTCTCACCCCAAATCATTCTGCCGTGGTCGGGGCGAACGTAGCCGTCAAAGCCGCACTCAACGAGCGCCTTAACAATCTCCGCCATATCAAGAGAGCCGCAGGAGGAAAGGTGCGCCCTCTCCTCGAAGGAGCCGTCCTCCATAATCTTGATATTTCTGATATGCATAAATGCAATTCTGTCCATCTTCGCGTACTTTCTCACCATCGCGACGACGTCGTTGCTGGCAGCGCAGCCGAGAGAGCCTGTGCAAAGGCAGAGGCTGTTCGCGGGGCTGTCCACAATCTTAAGAAATCTGTCGAGGTTCTCCTCGCAGGTAATAATTCTCGGAATACCGAAAATGGGATAAGGCGGGTCGTCGGGGTGAATAGCCATACGCACTCCGCACTCCTCGGCAACGGGGATAATCTTCTTTAAGAACTTCTCAAGATTTGCCCAAAGTCCCTCCTCGCCCAGCTTCCCGTAAGCCGAGATAAGCTCTCTTACCTCCTCGCGGCTGTAGCTTGCGTCCCAACCGGGAAGGTTGATATCGTCAACGAGAGGGTCAAGTCCTCTCATCTGGTCCCAATACATAACAAGGCTCGTGGAGCCGTCCTCGGCTGCCTTGTCGAGCTGAGTTCTCGTCCAGTCGAAAACGGGCATAAAGTTATAGGTCACGCACTTGATGCCGTACTTTGCGCAACGGCGGATATTCTCGCAATATACCTCTGTAAGACGGTCTGCGTCAGGGCTGCCGAGCTTAATATCCTCGGGCACGGGAATAGACTCAACGATATCGAAGAGCATACCGTTTGCCTCAACCGCCTCCTTCATTTTTTTAATACTCTCCTCGGGCCATACCTCGCCGGGCTTAACGTCGTAAACCGCGGATACTATGGAGCGCATACCGGGAATCTGACGAATGTACTCAAGAGAAATGGGGTCACTCTCTCCGTACCATCTGAAAGAAAGCTTCATATTAGTTCACCTTTCAATTTTTAATAATGTTATTATATACATTATACAATATAATTATCCCCCAGTCAATAAACAAATGTAAAAATCGGTGAAAATCGCAAAGAAAAATAAAAGGAATGATGTGTTTATTACGGGAAAATTGCGGCATAATAAGTACAAAACGAAAACAAAAGGTGGCATAAGCCCCGAAAAAGTAAAGGCGCGAAACGAAAATGAACTCAAAAGCACAAACAATAAGACCCTTTGGATTAAGGGATAAAATAGGATATCTTTTCGGTGATTTCGGCAATGACTTCACCTTTATTCTCTCCTCCAGCTTTCTATTGAAATTCTACACCGACGTTATGCACGTGTCGGCAGGTATCGTAGGTATCGTTATGATGCTTGCAAGATTTGTAGATGCCTTCACCGACGTGACTATGGGTCGCATCTGCGACAGGTCCCGTCCAACAAGGGCAGGAAAATTCAAGCCCTGGCTGCTCCGTATGTGCGGACCCGTAGCCCTCTCCTCCTTCCTTATATATCAGTCCTCCCTCGCCGAGGCGGAGCTGTGGATAAGAGTGCTTTGGCTCTCGGTGACCTATATTCTCTGGGGCTCGGTTTTCTATACAACCATAAACATTCCCTACGGCTCAATGGCGTCCTCAATTTCCCGCGAGCCCCAGGACCGACAGTCCCTCTCAACCTTCCGTTCCATAGGCAGCGTCCTTGCGGGAGTGATAGTTGGCGCAGGGGTTCCACTGCTCGCTTACGACACACGGGTGGTGGGTAACGTCGAAATTCAAGAGCTGAACGGCGAAAAATTTACGGTTATTGCAGGCGTGTTTTCCATCCTTGCCATAGTCGCATATATCGCCTGCTATTTTCTGACAACCGAGCGCGTTATCGTAGAGCATAAGGAGGACCGACGCCTCCCGAGTGTCGGAAAGCTTATAACCAATTCCTTAAAAAACCGCGCCCTGCTCTCTATTATCGTGGCGTCGGTTCTGATGCTTCTTTCTCAGTTCACCCTGCAGCAGCTGGCAAATTATATCTACCCCGACTACTACGCCAACACCGCCGCCCAATCGGCATCAACCGTTGCTATGATGGTAGGTATGTTCGTCGCCGCCATAGGAGCGAAGCCACTCTCGGGCAGGTTCGGAAAGGCTGAGATAAGCGCGGTCTCCAACGTAGTTGCCGCCGCGGTCCTGGTAGTACTCTTCTTCGTAAGACCCGAGAACGTGTGGGTTTACGTCGCCTTTAACCTCTTCGCCTGGCTCGGACTCGGAGTGTTCACTATGGTTTCCTGGGCGCTGATTACCGACGTTATCGACGACTCGGAGATACGCCACGGCATAAGAGAGGACGGCTCAATATACTCCCTCTACTCCTTCGCAAGAAAGCTGGGTCAGGCTGCCGCCGCAGGTATTACGGGACTTCTTCTGACAGTCATCGGCTACGAGAAGGTAGAGGGCGCGCCTATTGCCGAGAGTGTAAAATCGGGACTTTATAATATCTCCACCCTCATACCCGCCCTCGGATTTATTGCCCTGGCTGCGGTGCTGTGGTTCTGGTATCCCCTCCACAAAGCCCGCGTAGACGCCAACGTCAGAATATTGAAGGAGCGTCACAAGGAAGGCTAAGCCAAAGCCGTCCCTCTCATACCAATAAAAACTGATGTTGCACCCGTTGGTCGCAATGATGTGATGTTTGCCCATTGTGCCATAGGCACAACATCATTGCCGAAGGCTACATCATTAGGCGAAGCCGACATCACTTGCACGCAAGGGCAAACATCGTTCGGCGACCGCTTTATCGCAGGTCGCCGAGGCATCTTCACCTTCTCTTTAATAACGAAAGCTATAAGCTTATCCGTCAAGGCGTGGCTTATAGCTCTTTTGTTTTTCACTGCTTTCAGCCGCTTTTTGAGGCTTTTGTCGAATTGTGAAAAATTCTTAATAAATTTAAAAGTATATTTACACGGTAAAATTTTTCTGTTAAAATAAAGCCGGCTATAGGTGAGGAGGCTTTATATTCTTTTGCCCCACCGAGCCCGACTGTAAGGAAGGACTAAAATCCCTTTTTGGAGGAATACAACTTGACAATACTCTACTACATACTGTCACTGCTTATGGCGGCGGGTGCCTTCGCCCTGCTCTATTTTGTAAAGGACAGACGGATTATTTCAAAATACTCAAATAAACAGCTCATAGCCCTCGTGTACGGGGTTCTGTTCTTCGTCAGGCTTATGGGCGGAGAGATGCTTATACAGGATACCGTGGGACTTAACGTCTCCTCTCCCTTCGGACCGCAGGGTAACCTTTCCGCTTTTCTCTCTGTAATTCTTCTTTGGCTTATCTTCACGGTGCAGCTGGTGCTTGTCACCTTCCCCTTCTTCGAGGAGCATTTAGAGAGTGTAAAGCCCATAGTTAAATTCGTCCTGCCTGCGGTTTACTTCCTCTCGCTTTTAGCTCTCCCGATGCTGAACAGAGCTATGGACGGCGACCTTGCCGACTCCTTCCATTGGCGTTCTCTGATTTTCGCCCTTGAGATAGGCTTGGGTCTTGGCTACTCGCTCTACGAGCTGGTAAGCCTGAGGGTCAGCCGCAAAGCACCCCGAGAGATACTGAAGGTTGCGGCAATATTCGTCGGAATGTTCCTTATCAGCCTTCCCGTATGGGCGCCTCAGGCTATAATCGGTCTCGGCGACCACGCAATTGAAATAGAGGACTTCAACCTCTACCACAGAATAGCCCTCTACGCCTCGGTTGCAATTGCCCTTCCCATTCACTTCCTCTTTTACAGATGCGAGTACGAGCAGAGAAGGTACGCCTTAATATTCATCAGTATGGCGACTATGATTTCCTTCTCCTTCAACTACGATTTCTCAACGTTCATCAATATGTCGGACTGGCCGCTGCACCTTTGCAACACGGCTATGTACATTATCCCCATAGTTCTTATCTTCAAGCTGGATAAGCTCTACTACTTCACCATCTTTATTAACGTTCTGGGCGCATTCTTCGCTATGGTTATGCCCGATACGGACGGTATCACCCTCCTTGAAGCGTCAAGCTTTGAGTTCTGGATTAACCACTATATGGCATTCCTTCTTCCGATACTGATTATGTCACTTGGCATATTCAAGCGTCCGAAGATAAAGCAGTTTGCATATTCGCTTATAGCATTCTTCGCCTACTACGTTTTCGTCCTCGTTGCAAACTCGGTCCTTACGGGACTTGGAAACGAGACGGACTTCTTCTTTATCAACTCCGACTTTATAGCAGATAAGCTTGGCGAGTGGGCGGAGAGAATACGCGATATTACCTTCGTATATCAGTACAAGGAGTATCAGTTCGTCCTCTACCCCGTATACCAGCTGCTGTATTTCATAGTTTATATCGTTCTCTCCTTCGCTATGTGGTTTATTTACGAGCAGGCGTTTGAGATAGCAGACACTTATGCAATTATTATGGAAAGGAACCGCAAGATTAAGGCTGACAGACTTGCTCTGGAGGTCCACCTTGCAGGCAGAAGTATGGAAGAACCCATGAATCCGCAAAACGAAGGAAAGCTTATCCTTCGCGATTTCTCAAAGAGATATTCCACAAGCGACGTTTACGCAGTCTACAAGGCTAACCTTGAGATTGAGGGCGGTCAGATATTCGGCTTCCTCGGCCCTAACGGCGCAGGTAAATCTACCATTATTAAATCTATTGTAGGTATTCAAACCATCACCTCGGGTGAAATTGAGGTCTCGGGCTACGACGTAGACAAGCAATCCGTTGGCGCGAAAATGCAGATAGGCTTCGTTCCCGACCACTACGCCCTTTACGAGAACCTTACGGGCAGAGAGTACATCAACTATATAGCCGACCTTTACAACGTTTCCCGCGCTGACCGCAACGTGAGAATAAAGGAATACGTCGAGCGCTTCCGCCTTGAGGGAGCTATCGACAACCCGATGAAAACCTACTCACACGGTATGAAGCAGAAAATTACCATTATGTCGGCTCTGGTTCACAACCCGAAGCTCTGGATACTCGACGAGCCTCTCACAGGTCTTGACCCCGAGTCCATATTCCAGGTTAAGGAATGTATGAAGGAGCACGCAAGACGCGGAAACATCGTGTTCTTCTCCTCTCATATTATCGACGTCGTTGAGAATATCTGCGACAGAATTGCCATAATCCGCAAAGGTCAGATACTCACAACCAAGACCGTTGCCGAAATAAAGGAAAGCGGCATACCCCTTGAGCAGTTCTATATGGAAACCATCGACGGCAACACTCATCCCCCCGTTTCTGTCAAGGAGGCGGAGAGAGGCGAGGTAGCTACCGTATGACCAAGGCTAAACGCAAGCCTCCGATTTTTGAAAGCCTTGCCGAAAGCTGGCATGCCCTTCTGACGCTGGTAAAAATGCAGCTGAAGGAGAAGATGGACTTAAGCTATCTTCGCTCCACGAGAAGGCTGATATTCAAGGTCGTCTGGTTTATTATCGAATTTGCGGCGATAACCGCCATTTTAGCAGTTGTATTCTACTTTATAAAGCTGCTCCGACTTTTCTCTTTAGTAGAAAATATTCCCGTCTCGGTTATATCCATACTGTTTTCGCTGATGCTTCTTCTCTCCGTGGTAACCGACACGGTAGGACTTATGAAGTCCCTCTACTTCTCCAAGGACAATACCGTCCTTCTCACCTTCCCCGCAACTCCCTCTCTGGTGTTCCTCTCGAAGCTCGCGACCTATTACGTCTACGAGCTGCGTAAAAGCTTTATGTTCACCATACCGATGTTTATCGCCTTCGGAATTATCAAGGGTTACACCCTTCTTTATTACCCCTGGCTCATTCTTATGTTTGTTCTGATATCCACGGTACCGGTGCTTATTGCGGCGCTTCTCTCTATTCCCTCTATGTTCCTTTACGTATTTCTGAACCGCGTCAAGTGGCTTCAGTACGTTCTCTACACTCTCGCAGGAGCGCTTGGCATAGGTGCGCTGTGGCTGCTGCTGGGACTTATCCCCGACGATATCAACTTTATCGAAACCTGGGGCGAGACCTATTGGCAGATACAGGATTTCCTTAACTCCTACACCGAGAACTTCGTTCCTCTTTACAAGTTCACCGAGCTTATAGTCGGTAAAACTCTGGGCCTTAACAACGTCATCTTCCACTCCGAAACCTTTATTGACCTTCTGGTGCTTCTGGCTGTGGATATCGGCGCACTCGCCCTCTGCTTCATTTGCTCAAAGCCTCTGTTCTGCCGTATGGCGGCAACCCCCTTTGAGTTCAAGAAGAATAACTCCATAAAGGAGAAAAAGAACAGAAAACGCACCCCCTTCCTCTCCGCGGTTAAGAAGGAATGGATAAGCGGTATGCGCTCCAACTCCTTTATAAAGCTTGGCGGTATTCTCGTGGTTATTATGCCTATGGCTATATACCTTCTCAACAAGATTTATTCCGCTATGAACACCAGCTTCTTCGGCACGCAGATGACCGTTTGCTTCAACGTTATGATTATGCTTCTCATAATGACTATGACAAACATTGAATTAGCATCGGTTTACAGCCGCGACGGCTCCAGCTCCTACCTCAACAAGGTTCAGCCCGCGCCCTTTGCCCTGCTTCTGTTCTCGAAGCTGTTCTTCCCTCTCGTAATAGGACTTATAGGTACGGTATTCACAACCTATATTTTCGCTAGCTCCTACGACCTTCAGCCTCTTGACGAAATAATGGTGGGAGTAACGGTCTATTCAATTTACGCGGCGCATCTTTTCTCTAGTGCCGAGAGCGATATTATGAACCCTCAGCACGAGCAGTACGCCACCTTCAGCGAGCAGTCCAACAACCCCAACGAAAGCGGCTCGGCTATTCTTGCGGTACTTCTGTCGGTTGTGGTGTTCATACTCGCGCTTCTCCTCTCCTCCAAATCCCCCTCGGGAGTTTGGCTGAGAATCGGACTCGTCTCTCTGGCGATAGCCGTATTTAAGGTAGTTACCTACCTTGCAAAAATCAAAGCGTTTTACAGGGAGAAGCAGTAATGAAAAAGACTATTGTAATTGTTATTTTAGCGGTTTATATCGCTTCCATTGCGGTTGTAAACTTCTTCGGCCTTGAGGTTAAGGTTTTCGAGGGTACGACCTACGTGTCGAGCATACAGTGCGACTCCATAACCTTCCACGGAGATAACTCGAGGGTTATTACCGCCTCTCAGTACACGGGCAAAAACAGCGATATCCCCCTGTTTATCTTCGACTTTATCCCCCCCGCGGACGGCACGTCCTACACCTCCGACGAGGACAGCATCACCTCAAACCCCAACATCATCGAGATTAACTACGAGATATTCCCTCACCTTGCAGACGAGGCGGGAATCAAGTTCGAGTATGACGAGGGCGCAGGCGTCGTTGCCTTCCACGAGCTTTCCTCAAGCTTCGTTTTCTTGAAGCCCCAGATGTTCACCCTGACCATTAAGGCGACCGACGGCTCCAACGTAAGCTGTCAAGTTTGTATATTGGGTCGCGTTCCCGCATCTCAGGGTCAGCCCGCAAATTAAAACTTCCGTTTTCTTTCGGTTTTTCACCGATAATGTCAACTTTGGTTTTCAAAAATTACAAAATATATGGAGGATTTTCAAAATGAAAACACTTCGACGTTCAACGAAAATCATAGCTCTTGCTTTGGTTTTCTCGCTTCTTTTCTCCCTTGCTTCCTGTGTGTCGCTTGGCGGTTCTCTAAAGCTTAAGTCCTTCACCGTAGACCGTTCCACAGTTAAAACGACATACTTTATAGGCGAGGAAATCGACTTTTCCGGTATCAGAGCGACTGCAGTTTACACAGACGAGTCCCTCAACAAGGAGTACACCTACGACGAGCTTGAGATAACCTACGACGAGGATATCACTGCAACCGTAGGAACGAAGGAAGTAACCGTTTCCTTCGACGACCCCAATCTTGAGAAAAAGCAGTCCTTCAAGGTTCAGATAACTGTAAAAGAGGACCCTAATGCAGTAAAGCACGCAGGCTATGAGATTGACTCCTCTGCTGTAAAGACCGAGTACACCGTAGGCGACACCCTCGACTTCTCGGGCATTAAGCTTTACGAGAAGTTCTCCGACGGTACAAAGGTTGAAATCACCGACCTTGCACTTATTGAGTACGTATACGAAGACGGTATTATGTCCGAGCACGGTATCGCTACCGTAGTAGTTAACTACAACGGCGAGAGAGCAGGCACCATTACCGTAAACGTTACCGACCCCTCCCTCAGCATCGTTGCTATTACCAAAATTGAGGTTGGCGGCAGCTACAAGAACGTATACGAGATTGGCGAAGCGCTTGATTTCACAGGCATTACCGTAACCGTTACCTACGAGGACGGCACCGTCGAGACCCTTACCCTCTCCTCTCTTACCTTCAGCAGCGTATCTACCGATGCGGCAGGTGAGAAAGAGGTTGTAGTTTCCTTCAAGGACCCCGTAAACGATAAGAGCGCAAGCGCCTCCTTCACCGTCAACGTTATCGAGCCCAAGAGCAGCGTCATTCAGTTTGAAAAGGACGAGCATCTTATCGCCTTCGACAGCGATAACAAGACCACGGGAAAGCACCAGTACGGCGAGACGGGCTTCTCTGGCGAGTTCCTTGAGGGCGGTATCCTCTACGTTATCGGTGACGACAACGCCTTTGAGATGCTTCCCGACCTTACCGTTGAGAGAGCAGACGGCACCTACGAGACCCTTGCGGCATTCCACTCCGTAGTAGATATTTACGCTTGGGTTAATGGCGAGTACGTTCTCCTCGACAAGGTAGCAGACTCCACTACAAGCTACACCTACTCACTTGGCGGCGAGACTCTCGTTACCGTAGACACCTACTTCGGCAACTATCAGTTCGCAAAGCCTATTGAAAAGGTAAAGATTTCGGTTATGCCCTCCGCTGAGTACTACGACGTAGCAGGCGGCGTTAACCCCGTGGTTCTTGAGGCTACCGTTATAGATGCCTACAACGTATACGAGGCATGGCAGCTTGCAGTTATTGAGAAGGACCCCACCCGTAACGATTGGGACGCCTTCAAGAGCGAGAAGGGCATCAAGGACCTGGACGTTGCAGGTATCGTTCTTCACAGAGATATCACACTCCGTGAAGCCGACGTTCCCGCATCCTTCTTTAACTACTCCACAAGAGACGTAAAATACTTCAACAAGACAACGGGCGAAACCAAAACTTACGAGAAGGGCACAGCTTACCTCATTGACGGAACCGACGTTTACTCCCGTCAGGGCGGCGCTGACTTCGTAATCCAGGGTAACTACTTCAACATAAGCCTCAGAGACTTCCCCGTAGTTCCCTCCAACGGCGTATTCGACGCATCCTTGGACCTTGGCTACGGCGATGACTTCTCCAACGCTCAGTTCCTTCATTTCGAGGCTCTCGATGATAACTGGACCGAGAAGCCCGAGGACGTTCCCATGATTACCATTGAGAACCTTGCGCTTATCGGTAACGCAAGCCAGGACTTCTGGCAGGAGGAGAGCGACGAGGGTCTGCTTACCGCAGGCGGTCTTATCCTCGTTAAGTCCTCGAGATTTGCCGAGACAACCTTAAACAACGTTATCAGCAACTCCTTCTTCATTTCCTACTTCCCCGATTATCAGGGTAATATGACCGTTAATAACAGCAAGTGCTACGACTCCTACCAGAACGCAGCCTTCGTATGGAGCAGCGGTACTCTTACGGTTAACGATTCCTTCATTAACGGCGCAGGCGGACCCGCTATTATCGCAATGAGCATCAAGAATAGCGCAAACGTCCAGTTCGACCCCACCGTTATCCTTAACAACACCGTAGTTGAGGGTCACCTCACAGGTGCTGAGGTTTGGTTCAAGGCAGTTAACGCCTCCCCCGTCGTCGACAGCATCAAGGCTCTTGGACAGGGTCTGGGACAGGCAGGACTCGGCAACTTTGTTGACGCAAACGGCAATATGAACATTCAGGCAGTCCTTATGCCCGAGGCGGATAACGGCGTTGCATCCGTTATCACCGACGCCACCATTCAGGGTACTCTCGATATGAACGGCTTCGTATTTGACAGATGGTATATGGGAGAAAAGGCAAACGAGCTTTGGCTCTCCATTTTAACCCACGATGCTTATGCAGGCGGCGCGCCCTTCCTTACCGTTGAAGGCGCAGACGGCAAAACCTACACCGTCTTCTCCGACGGCACGAACCTCTACGATATGGATATGAAGCCTCTCGGCACCGACCCCTCTCACCAGGCTCTGGTCGCAGCCTTCGCACAGTCGGAGCAGATTGTTCTCTCCATGGGCGGCCTCACCGCAGTGCTCGAGTTCTATCACTAATTTAGGATATATTAAAAAATCAAAATCAATTCCGCATTAATCAGTTAATATAAAATTTGATTAATCAAAAAAGCCTCCTACCTTGGGCAACCTTGGCAGGAGGCTTTCTCTATTTTCACACGGAAAAAGCACTCTGCATCACTGCAAAGTGCTTTGCTTTATCGGTTTAATCGTTATATACTTTTTTATATTCTATACTTCCCAAGCAGAATATTGGACTAGACAGATTTTAGGCGTATATACTCTCATTCTTAAAGTACATATTTTTTATATTTTATTCTTCTCAAGCACAATGTTGGACTAGACAGATTTTAGGCGGGACTTTTCGTTTACGACAGACAGGCGTATATAAATACGTCGAAAGGAGTAAACGGAAAGAGTGGTCCCTTCAGGGAACACGCTCCCGTCAAAATGTGTCAGTCCAACCGTCGGAGGGAGTAAACGGAAAGAGTGTTTCCTTCGGGGAACACGCTCCCGTCAAAATGTGTCAGTCCAACCGTCGGAGGGAGTAAACGGAAAGAGTGTTTCCTTCGGGGAACACGCTCCCGTCAAAAGGTGTCGGTCCACCCTACCTTATTTTTACGTCGAAGAGACGCCCGCACCTCGGGCACCTCACACTGTGCTTGCCCTTTTCGCGCGGCAGACGAAGGGTACTTTTGCACTGGGGGCATTTCTTATAAACGTGGGTTTTTCTGTCGCGCCACTTGTTTTTCATCATCACAAAAGGCGCTTTGATTTTTCCTTTCGCCTTAAGGAAAATCTCGTTTTCTCGCCGCCTTTTGTAAATATTTCTTGACATAATGCGGAATATTGACCAAATAAGAAGGGCGGTTTCTATTACCGATATTACGATAAGCTCAAAGAATAAATTGATAATTACAAGAGCCACGCAGAACCAAAGCGTGAAATTACCTAAGGCGTCGGGACCGTATCTCCCCGCCATAAATCTCGCTATCCTTTCGCGGAAGCCGCCGCCTTTATTGTAGTATGACATAATTCCTCCTATGAGCGAAAGTCCTTCGGGCTTTGCGCTTTTTCTTTTTTTCGGTTTGATTTTATCACTCGGGAAATCCTTTGTCAAGGGTGGGCAAAAATGTTTACATAAACCTCTGTGAGTTTTTACTTTTTGTTTTTGAATTCTTAATTTTCCCTCCTCTCAAAGAAGGCTCGCTGCTCTTCGGGCTCGTGCGGCTGTGGTCTGTTTTTTTATATTTTTGTCAACTTTGCCAAGGTTAAACGAGGAGTTCTTAATTAATTTGATTTTTGCTTTACATTTTTGACCTTTTTTCGATTTTCTATTGAAATAATTTTCAAAAGGTGTATTATGGACTTGACCCCTTTTGCGATGCCTTAACGCGCGCCCGCGCGGTGGGTCAAAGAAAAAAGCCATAACTCATAAAGAGCCGAGGGTAGGATACGAAAGGAAGATATGATTATGGAAAAGAAAGAAGTCTACCTATTAAAGAACAAGCCCCTCCCAAGCGGAGCCGAGCCCATTCTTGAAAAAATGCGCAAAGAGGGAGAAAGAGTCCTCTTCGCCATCGTAGGCGACCTTGGTCTTGACGGCAAGTATGCCGAGACCGCCCTTATTTTCACCGACAGGAGCGTTACCTCCTACTCCCCCGAGGAGACGAAGAGCTATCTTTTCTCCGATATGAAGGACGTCAAGTCCAAGAGAATGTACGGCAACGCCACCCTTTCCGCCGTTATGCCTAACGGAAAGCGGGAGATTTTCTTCCGTTACACCTACGCCGTCGCGACCCTTTGCGACAACTCCGCCCACTTTATCAGCCACGTTCGCGACGGGGGCAACCTTGACGACGAGCTGGCGATTATGGAGGTTATCTTCGAGCGCGCGCTGAGCGTTTGCCCAAAGTGCGGCAGAACCCTTCTCCACCCCGGCGCGGAATGTATAATGTGCCGTTCCAAAATCAAGATAGTCAAGCAGCTCTCGGGCTATATGCGCCCACAGCTGAAGATGATAATATTCTGTATCTGCCTCTCGCTCATTACCACGGCGATGTCCCTCGTGCCGCCCACTATCACGGGCTTTATTGTTGACTCGGTATTCCAGAGCGAGGGCGACTCCTCCGTCGGTATACTCAACTTTATTTCCGCAAGCCTCGGAGGCGACCCTATGAGGGTGCTTATCGCTATGATAATACTGCTCCTCTCTACCTACGTTCTGCAGTACGGCATAGGTATGGTCAGAGCCTACTATTTCAGGCGTATCGGAAACCTTTCGGTTTACGCCCTCCGTAACGATATTTACCGCAAGGCGCAGTATCTGCCTATGAGCTTTTACGACAAGACCTCCACGGGCGCCGTAATAAGCCGTATTTCCTCAGATGCCGCCAACCTGCAAACCTTTATGCTCAGAATAACCCAAGAGGCGGTAGTTCACTTCTTCCAGCTTATCGGTATAGTTATTATAATGCTGGCAATGAACCCCGTCCTGACCCTTCTTTCGCTTATCCCCGTGGTGTTCATTGCTCTCGCCTCCAGGATATTCTCAAAGAAGGTCAGACCCTTCTACCGCCGTATCCGCAGAGCCTGGATGGCTGTTAACTCCAACCTCACCGACTCTATCCCCTGCATCAAGGTTGTCAAATCCTTCACCGCAGAGAAGCGACAGACCGAGAAATTCGAGGAGGTTCACTCCGATTGGCTTGAAATAGACAAAAAGATAGGCAAGCTCACCTCCGCCTTTCCGCAGATTATCTCCTTCCTTGTCACCTGCGGCTCCCTTATAATCTGGGGCATCGGCGGCAGCAAGGTTATAGGAGGCGAGGAGGGCTTCACCGCGGGACTTATAGTGTCCTTTATCTCCTACGCGTCTATGTTCTATAACCCCGTCACCTTCTTTGCGAACCTTTCCGACTCCTTCCAGAACGCCCTCTCCTCAACCGAGAAAATTCTCGACATACTCGAGGCAAAGCCCGAAACCTACGCCGAGCATCACGTAGTCCCCGACAAGCTGAAGGGTAAAATCGAATTTATTCACACCACCTTCTCCTTTGACAAAACCAAGAAGGTTCTCGACGACGTGACCTTTACCATTAACCCCGGTGAAATAGTGGGTATCGTAGGTACGACGGGCTCGGGTAAATCCACCCTGGTTAATCTCCTTATGCGATTTTATGACGGCTATTCGGGAGAAATTCTCGTTGACGGCCACAACATAAAGAACTTCGACCTCTCCGCCTACCGCGGCCAGATTGGCTACGTACAGCAGGAGCCGCAGATGTTCGCAGACACCATATACAACAACATAGCCTACAGTAAGCCGGGCGCAACGGTGGACGAGGTTATAGCGGCGGCGGATATCGCCAACGCCCACGGCTTTATCGCAAGGCAACCCGACGGCTACGACACCGCCCTCGGTGAGCGAGGCGTGGGTGTTTCGGGCGGCGAAAAGCAGAGAATTTCCATTGCCCGCGCCGTGCTTATGGACCCGTCCATACTGATATTCGACGAGGCAACCGCGGCGGTTGACTCCGAGACGGAGCATCTTATCCAGGACGCAATAGATAAGCTTATACAGGGCAGAACCACCCTTATGATAGCCCACCGTCTCTCCACCCTGAAGCGCGCCACGAGAATTATCGTGGTAGACCAGGGCAGGATTATTGAAAACGGCAGCCCCGAGGAGCTTATGGCGAAAAAGGGCAAGTATTATAAGCTCGTGAAAATACAGTCTATGGCGCAGGACGCCGACCGTATGAGGAAGGAGGAAAGATTTGATGCCTAGAATTTACGTTACCGACAAGGACAGCATAGTCCCCTCCGAGAATAATCTCGTGGACCTTATCCTCTCCGACGGCACCGTCATATCCCGTCTTGAACCGAGAAGGCTCTTCCCCGTCAGCCGCGAGAGCGAATACGTAACCCTCCTCGACGAGGAGGGCACGGAGGTTGCCATAATCAAAAAGCTCGGAGAGCTTGGCGCCGACTCCGCCAAAACGGTGCGCCAAAGCCTCACCGACTTCTACCTCGTCCCCCACATAACGCGTATAATCTCCACTATGGAGAAATACGGAACCCTCCGCTGGACGGTAGAAACCGACAGAGGCATCAAAAGCTTCGATATCCGCAACCGCAACCACGACATCAGAGTCTACAAGGACGGCAGAGTCCGCGTCAGAGATTCCGACGATAACCGTTATACAATCGATGACTATCGAGCACTAGACGCGCAGAGCAGAGCCCGCCTCCTCATCGACATATAGGGTGGACCGACACATTTTGACGGGAGCGTGTTCCCCGAAGGGACCACTCTTTCCGTTTACTCCCTCCGACGTATTCATATACGCCTGTCGGTCATAAACGAAAAGTCCCGCCTAAAATCTGTCTAGTCCAATATTCTGTTTTGGAAGTATAGAATTTAAAAAATATGTACTTTAAGAACAAGGGTATATACGCCTGTACTTCTAGAATTTTTTATAAAAAAGAAAGTCTCCTGCCAAGGTTTTAGCCGAAGCAGGAGGCTTTTTGTCTAGTTTGATTTACATTTTTATATATTTTGAGTTATTATATGGCATATTTTGATAATGCCATAATCTGCATTTTGAAAATGTAACTAATAATTTGGGATATTTAATTACCCCATTTTGGGCGAGGAATTTTTGAGGGAGAAGCTTCGATTACGACCGACAGGCGTATATAAATACGTCGGAGGGAGTAAACGGAGGTAGGAAGGATAGCTTTGAAACGACTCAGCGTCTCACTTTCATTTCGGGTATATTCCTTCCGGTCTCACCAAAAAGTGCCGTCCAAAAATTACAGGTGGAGGACGCGCTCACGTATCTCCTGCGTCCTTCCCTGGTTCCAATACTGCGTCCCAATATAACCGCAGGTGCGCCTTGCGACGTTCATTTTCGCCTGGTCGCGGTTGTGGCAGTTGGGGCATTCCCATACGAGCTTGCCGTCCTCGTCCTCGGTGACAGCTATCTCGCCGTCGAAGCCGCATACCTGGCAATAGTCGGACTTTGTATTAAGCTCCGCGTACATAATATGCTCGTAGATGTACTCCATAACGCCGAGAACGGCGTCAATATTGTTCTGCATATCCGGCACCTCAACGTAGGAGATTGCGCCGCCGGGAGAGAGCTTCTGGAACTTTGCCTCAAGCTCCAGCTTTGCAAAGGCGTCGATAGGCTCGGTTACGTGTACGTGATAGGAGTTGGTAATATAATTTTTGTCGGTTACACCCTCGACTATGCCGAACCTTTTCTGCAGGCATTTTGAGAACTTATAGGTGGTGCTTTCAAGGGGTGTGCCGTAGAGGGAGTAGTCAATATTTTCCACAGCCTTCCACTTTGCCGTGTATTCGTTGAGCTTCCTCATTATCTCAAGTCCAAGCTCCTCGCCCTCGGGCTCGGTAAGCTTTTTGCCAATAAGGGCATATACGCACTCCCAAAGGCCGGCGTAGCCGAGAGAAAGGGTGGAGTATCCGCCATAGAGGTACTTGTCGATTTTCTCGCCCTTGCCGAGTCTTGTCAGAGCGCCGTACTGCCAGAGTATGGGAGCCGCATCGGAGGGGGTTCCGAGAAGTCTTTCGTGACGGGCGCGAAGGGCTCTGTGGCATAGCTTCATTCTGTCGTCGAAAATCTTCCAGAATTTCTCCATATCGCCATTTGCCGAAAGACCTATATCCACAAGGTTCACCGTAACCACACCCTGGTTAAATCTGCCGTAATACTTGGGGTTGCCATCCTCGTCAACGTAGGGGGTCAAGAAGCTGCGGCAGCCCATACAGGTGTAGCACTGACCGTTGCCGTTTTTGTCAACCTTGTTTTCCAGCATAATCTTCTCGGATATATAGTCGGGAACCATTCGCTTTGCCGTACATTTCGCGGCAAGCTTGGTTAAGTAGTGGTACTTGCTTCCCTCTCTTACGTTATCCTCCTCGAGGACGTAGATAAGCTTGGGGAAGGCGGGGGTTATCCAGGCTCCGCTTTCGTTCTTTACGCCCTTGTAGCGCTGGAGAAGAACCTCCTCGATAATGAGGGCAAGGTCAGCCCTCTCCTGCTCGTCCTTCGCCTCGCCGAGGTACATAAAGACGGTAATGAAGGGTGCCTGTCCGTTGGTGGTAAGAAGAGTCACAACCTGGTACTGTATGCACTGGACGCCGCGGTTTATTTCCTCTCTGAGCCTCTTCTCTGCGATTTTTGCAATCGCGCCCTCGTCGGTAACGCCGACGCCTGCCAGCTCCTCGGTCACCGCCTTGATTATCTTCTTGCGGCTGACGTTTACGAAGGGGGCAAGGTGGGTAAGGCTTATAGATTGACCGCCGTATTGGTTGGAGGCAACCTGGGCTATTATCTGCGTTGCAATATTGCAGGCGGTGGAGAAGCTGTGGGGCTTCTCTATAAGCGTTCCGCTGATAACCGTGCCGTTCTGGAGCATATCTCCAAGGTTAACGAGGTCGCAGTTGTGCATATGCTGGGCGAAATAGTCGGCATCGTGGAAGTGGATAAGTCCCTCCTCGTGAGCCTCAACTATATCCGCAGGAAGAAGAAGCCTGCGGGTTATATCCTTGGAAACCTCGCCTGCCATATAGTCGCGCTGTACGCTGTTGACGGTGGGGTTTTTGTTGGAGTTCTCCTGCTTGACCTCCTCGTTGTTGCACTCTATGAGCGACATTATCTTGTCGTCGGTGGTGTTGGAGCGTCTTACAAGCTCTCTTGTGTACCTATAGGTTATGTACGCCTTGGCGAGGGCGAAGGCGCCGAGAGACATAATCTCCCTCTCCACCATATCCTGTATCTCTTCAACGCTAACGGCTCTGCCGAGCTTCGCGCATTTTTTCGTAACCTTATCGGTGATTTTCTCAACCTGGTGAGAGGTAATTCTGTCGGCTTCCGCAACTGCGGCATTAGCCTTCTCTACGGCGAAATAAATCTTCGATTTATCAAAAACCGCCTCGGAGCCGTTCCTTTTAATAAGCTTCATAGCTTCTCCTTTCATTTTCTTGATATAGGGCAAAATTACCGAAGGTCATAGCCTTCGGTAAAGAAGTTTTAAATTATCCTCTTTTCACAAAGGGGGTGCTTATATTTTACCATATATCGCGATTTTGTCAAGGGGTAAATCAATATATTGTGCTTCATTTTTAAAATTTCAGCATATTGAACAAACCCACAGACAGAAAGCCCGGCTATTTCTCCGCGCGGAAAAATAAGGAAATCCGCGCTTTTACACGCGGATTCCACAGTATAAGGCTTTAATTTTTTGATTATTTCAGTTCCTTCCAAGCGTTGATAACCTTAAGAAGGTCTGTTTCCTTCTTTATTTTGTTCTCGTTATAGAGCTGATCCATATCACTTACCTGGTAGTTCTGCTTCTGGATAAGCTCGTGCCATCTACGGTAGGTAGCATCAGCATCGGTAGCCGCGTTGAAGTCGTACATAATATCGTCGAAGGTCTTGTCGAATACGTCACAAACGTGGTTACGGATGTAGGTAAGCATCATCTTGTTATCGTCAGAGGTCTCGCCGAGGAGAGACTGAGCAAGCTGTACTGTGTAGTATTCCTCAAGAATCTCAGAGGAGCATCTGGACTGATAATCAAGGTATGCGGAGCACTGTTCGTAAAGAAGAGTCTTATTAGCAATAGCTACGATACGCGCATTGTTATGTACGAAGGTCTGATACTCGTCGCCGTCACGGTATACGGGAACGGGAACGATACCGAAGCCTGCACCCTCTCTAAGGGACTGGTAATCCTCATCCTCGAGAGAACCGAGGGAGATAACAGAACCGAACAGAAGAGTACCGTTAACGAAGGATGCACGAATGTCACTTGTTCTACAGGCTACGCAAACGCCCTGGTTAGTACCGGACTGGAAGAGCTGACGAAGTGCGTTACCGAAAGCAACAAGCTCGGTGTTGGTGTCGGGATATGCGATGTAGTAATCGCCTACTACGTAGG
>JAFUPM010000075.1 GCA_017481225.1 Clostridia bacterium | reverse complement strand
GGCACGTATCACGCATTCAAGCCCTGCTTTAATTCTCCCGAATACCGCCAATTCGTTAAGGATTGGATAGACAAGGTGCGAGAGCTTGGCGGAAAAACTATCTTTTGGGACGAGCCAAATCTCCCCTTGAAAAGAACCGAGGTCGAGGGCGAATTTATAAGCGGATGCTGCTGCCCAAGATGCGCAAGGCTTTTCGAGGAGCGCTACGGAAAGAAGATGCCCATGATCGCGGACGTCGACGTTGCGCGCTTCAGAAGCGATACGATCACCGAATTTCACGAGTTTATAACCGCATATTCAAAGAGCCTTGGAATGAGAAACGTTATAACTCTTCTTCCAAACCAAATGGAGAGAATGTATAACAAGGTGGATATGAGCGACCAAATAACCGTTGTTGACGTTTCAAGAATTTGCTCTATCAAGGATATTGACGATTTTGGCACAGATCCCTATTGGTTCGGCACTCCCGCATACGCTCCCGACGGAAATCCCTACGAATACGTTTATAATTCAAGCCGAAATTGCATTGAGGTTGCAAAGCAACACGGCAAGGACAGCCATATATGGATTCAGGGCTACGGCGCAAAGGCAGGCCGCGAGCATGAGATAATCACGGCAGCTGAGGCGGCATACGATGCGGGCGCAAGAACTATTCTCTCCTGGAGCTTTGGCGGAGGGGAGGCAAACAACTACCGCTCCGAAAATCCCCAAAAAACTCAGTGGATGACAGAAGAGGCGTTCCGTCGCATTAAGAGCATGGATAGAGACAGGCTTCTCGCAGAAAACCGCGCGAAATATAAAAAATAAAAGCTCAATATAGTTTATTTTCGGAGTGTTTTGCAAGCACTCCGATTTTGCTTATCTACAAATTTTCTACAAAATTAGCATTACTTTGGCATCAGATTGGGATTACTTTTTACATCTTTTGAACTACTTTAGCATCAGTTTCTAAATAGAATTTAATGTTCCGGCAAGCTTCTCAGAAAGGCTTGCCTTTCTTTTTTGAGAGATATGAGTATTACCTCTTTAAAATTCTTCATATAGCCGTAACTTCCGCCTTGGAATTTGCCAAGCATACCGGCTCGTCGTTCAGCATTCGCCAATCTCAGCTCTCGCCGCGTACCTGTCCGCCAAGCTTCGCCTTTTCTCTGACGAGCTGTCTATATTCTCTCGGGGTCTTGCCCGTGACGGACTTGAATATTCTTGCAAAATTCTGTATTCCGAGCCCCACGCTCTCCGCCACAGCGGAAAGGCTCATATCAGCTCCGCTCTCAATTATCTCACAAGCTCGATTTATCCTGCGCCAGCTCAGATATTCGTGAGGGCTCATTCCCTTGTGCTTCTTAAATGCCGTGGAAAAATAGGCCCTGTTAAAGCCAACCTCGGCAGCCACGTCCTCGATAGTAATTCCCGTGTCATAGCAAGCGTTCATTATGGCGGCGGCTCTCTCAATATCGGGATTTTCTCCCCTCTCATCGGGGTAGCCCCTGGCAATAACGCCCATAAGCTCGTAAAGATAGCCCGTTCGGGTAAGCTCCGTCGCGCTGTCGTTCATTCCGCGCAGAGAATAAAGCTTTTTTATTATAGCAAGTATCTCGTCGAATTTCTCCGCGGGAAGATACGGATTTTCCGCGGTGATCCTCGCCCTCTCAACGATCTTTCCTATCTTGCCGCCGCCAAAGATCATAAAATACCCGCGCCTCGGATTTTCCTTTGCGGCATAGTATGCAACCGCATCACCCGAAAGCACGATATAAGCCATTCTCGGCTTAACGTCAAACCATCTGCCGTTAATAGATGCTCGCCCGTATCCCGTCTCGTTACATTCAAGAATAAAAAGATCGTGAACGCAAGGGGCGCAATATGAGCCGCCGGGCAAATTTTCGTCATTATCAGCCGCGCAAAGATACACTTTGGGCTCGGATGATTTCGTTATTTCTCTGCTTGTCAGAGCCATTTTCTGTTCTCCAATCCAAAAAATTGAGGAAAAATACAAACAAACCGATATTGTCACAGCGCGCGCGCCGTGATATAATCAAACTGTCAAAACGATTTTATCACATAATTGAAAGGATGTAAATACAATGAGCGAAAAAATTCTCAACATTGCCGTAATCGGCGGAAGCGGACTTGCCCAAAAGCACGCAGAGGGAATAATCAAGGACCCTCGCGCAAATCTTTACGCTATCTGCGATATCGATCCCGAAAGAGCATCAGCACTTGCAGAAAAGGTTGGCTGCACTAAGGTGCTCACCGATTACCGCGAGCTTGTTAACGACGATGAGCTCGACGCCGTCGTCCTCGTAACTCCGGACCAGGTGCACGCAGAGCACACCTGCGCTTTCCTTAACGCAGGCAAGCACGTTCTTTGCGAAAAGCCCATGGCTCTCTCTATGGAGGAGTGCGAACAAATGCTCAAGGCAGAAAAAGAAGGCACGGGTCGCCTTATGGTTGGTCAGATCGGCAGATGCACCCCCGCCTTTGCCCTCACAAAAAGACTTATCGCAAAGGGACGTATCGGCGAGCTTATGTTCGTTGAAAGTGAATATGCCCACAACTACGGCAAGGCAAGAGGCTACAAGGATTGGCGCCTTGATCCCAGGCGTCACATCGTTATCGGCGGCGGATGCCACGCGGTCGATTTTCTTCGCTGGATCGCAGGCGACCCCGAAGAGGTTTACGCTTACTCCACCCACAAGGTTCTCACCGATTGGCCCACAGACGATACTACCATCGCAATTATGAAGTTCCCCGGCAACATCGCGGGCAAGGTGTTCGTTTCCTCGGGCTGTAAGCGCGGCTACACGATGCGCTCCTGCTTCTACGGCACAAAGGGCACGATCATCTGCGATAACACCTCCGACCATATCCAAATTTTTGAGGATAACGAGGACGAGGGCAGAAAGTACACCAAGGCGGCAAATATCCCCGTTGAGATCAATAACCACAACGCTTTCGAGGAGATCCGCCAGTTTGTTGAAGCCATCGTAACCGGCGAGCCTATGCCCATCTCCGCTCTTGAGGGCGCGCACGACGTTGCGGTTTGCGCCGCTATCGTTGAGGCTGCCGCAAAGGGTCATCCCATCAAGGTGAAATACCCCAAGGTTTAAGAGCCTCGCTCATACGGAAATACCCCGAGGTTCAAGAGCCTCGCTGATACGGAAATACCCCGAGGTTCAAGAGCCTCGCTGATACGGCTCGTTGTATAGCCCGAGCTTCTCTCGGTTGTTCGCAACGCGTCGGCAAAGATGACAGTTAAATAGAAAAGATAGAGACAGGCTTCTCGCAGAAAACCGCGCGAAATATAAAAAATAAAAAGCTCAATATAGTTTAAAACCGCCATAATTGCAAATAATTGTTTGCAATTATGGCGGTTTTTGTGTGTGATGGATATAAAAACAATACCTGTTTTTTATGCAGTTTATCTTTCAAAAAATATGTTGAGAGTTAAACTTATCTTTTTGAAATAAGCAGACTAAAGGAGATATTTTTGTCGTTCAGTCTGTATTTTTCAAGGAGCTGGGGGCCGCAGCTGCCCGAGCCTATGCCGCTGTTTTTGTAGTCGATGCAGACGTTGGCAAAGCCGTTCCTTCTGAGCTTGTGGCTGTGGGTTGCGCGGTCAAGCTCCTCGGTTGAGTACTCGGAGACGGCAAACTCAAAGTCTTCGTCCGAGACGAACTCAAAGCCGCCGAGAGATAGGTATCTTGCGCCATAGTGGTTGCCGTGCTCCTGGGGTACGACGTAGTCGACGTATTCTCTCTCGGGTGAGCTTTCGTACATTCCAAGACGGGAGTCGCCGCGAAGGTCAACGTAGGATTCACCCGGGCCGTAAGCGAAGTAGCGGAAGGTGTCGGGGGTAGTTTTAAACTCGAAGCCAAGGCGCGGTAAGAAGGTGTGATTCTCGGCAAAGTCGCCCTCAAGGCTTACGCCCACTGTTCCGTCGCGGTAGAAGCTATAGCTTGCGGTGTATCTGAAATAGGGGCTTCTTGAGAGAGGGGCTAAGGCGGCTTCAACCCTTATGACGTTGCCTGAGACGCTAGCGGAATAAACCTTGTGACAGTATCTGTCGTAGCGTTCTCTGTACCAATCGTTCTTGATTTTTCTGTCATTGTCCGTGGGGGCGCGCCATACGGTCAGTCGAAGGGGCGAGGAAAGAAAACCGTCAAGCTTATCAAGCCAGCCGTAGTGCAAATCAAAGCGGTAGTTGAAGCCATCTCCCTCAATATAGGCGTGTTGACCGCATACTTTTATTTCTTCGAGAGGCTCGGCGTCGGGTGCGGTCTTCTCCGTCGAACGTGTGATAATATGCTGTGTGAAGGCGACCTGCTCTCCCTCCTTATTATACATAAAGAAATTGAGAGTTTCGGCATAAAGGCAGGGGGCGTGTGTCAAATTCAAGGGAATTTTCACCGATGCATGAGGCTCGCAGGGTACGGTAAAGCTACCCGAAGATACAGCCGCGCCGTCCACCTCATAGGTGAATTTGAAGAGGCACTCGGAAAGGTTGGTAAAGTCGTATTTGTTGGTAAGGGTCAGGACACCGTCCTTATACTCGGTTGCGAGGGGCTGATAGACGTGCTTCGCCTCGTAGGAGCCTGCCTTCAGGCTTCTGTCAGCAAAGACGAGCCCGTCACAGCAGAAGTTGCCGTCGTGGGTTGGCTCACCGAAATCTCCTCCGTAGTACCTCTCGCCCTCAGCGTTCTCGAAAACGTGGTCTGCCCATTCCCAAATACAGCCGCCTATAAACTGCGGAGTGCGGTCTATTACCTCCCAATAGTCGGAAAGGTCACCCGGGCCATTACCCATAGCGTGGGAATACTCGCAGAGGAATACGGGTCTAGGATCCCCGGTTCGCTCTACGTACTCACACAGCTGCTCGGGAGTGTAATACATTCGGCTGACGACATCTACCGTGTCGGGGTCCCTGGCTTCCTTGTCGAGGCACCAGGCGCCCTCGTAGTGAATTAGGCGCTTATAGCCTACCCGTGTGTCGTTTTTGCGTATATATTCGCTCATCGCGGCGGTGTTTTCGCCGTAGTTTGACTCATTGCCGAGGCTCCACATAATGACCGAGGTGAAGTTTCTGTCACGGCTAAGAAGCCTCGCCGCGCGGTCAACGAACGCCTCGCGCCACATCGGATTGTGGCAGGGCCAAAGGGGGGATTTATTGTATCCCGGAGTCGTAGCGTCGTAGCCGGAGAAGCCGTGAGTTTCCAAATCCGCCTCGTCCACAACGTAGAAGCCAAGCTCGTCGCACAGCTCCATAAAGTAGGGGGATGCGGGGTAATGAGAGGTTCTGATGCAGTTGATATTCAGCGACTTCATAAGCTTCAGTTCGGCTAAAATCTCAGCACGGGTCTCGGTATAACCGTTCTTTCTGTGGGTATCGTGGTGGTTGATGCTGTGGAGCTTTACGGGCACACCGTTTATAAGAAGCTCGCCCTTGTCGGATATACTCTGAGTGCGGAAGCCAATCTTCACGGGAACGTATTCCCCTGCTTGCTCAATTACCGCGGTATACAGATAGGGCTTCTCTGCGTTCCAAAGGACGTAGGGCGGCGCGGCAAGCTTGCCCTCCCTGTCGTAAAGGGTGAAGGGGTGGTTTGCGCTTATTGCCTTATCGCTATAATCGAAGCGCACGTCGTGGATATGACCTTCGGGTCTTGAGAGGAGATATACGTCGCGAAAAATGCCGTTGTTACGGAAGAAATCCTGGTCTTCAAGATAGCTGCCCGCGCACCACTTATACACCTTTGCCAAAATTTCGTTTTCCCCCTCAAGGAGTGTGACGGGGAACTCTACGGTGCTGTGAGATACTGTGGAAAAGCCCACGTATTCTCCGTTGACGAAAAGCTCAACACATGATGATACGCCCTCGAAAACTATGTAATTTTCTCGACACGCCCCTACCCTATCTATGTTTATAAGCTTTCTGTATACGCCTACGGGGTTATCGTCGGGAACGTAGGGAGGGTCGGTTGGAAACTGATAATAATAGTTGGTATAATAGGGCTTCTCATAGCCTGTGGACTGCCAGCAGGAGGGGACTGTTACCTTGTCCCAGCTCTCAATTATCTCGGGGCAGTCAATATCCCGTGAAAAATATCTGAAATCCCACTCGCCCGAAAGAAGAGTGTAGTAATCGGACTCTTCCGCATCACCCTTCAGGGCTGCAGAAAGGCTGTGGTAGGGTACGTAATGCGCTCTTGGGGGCATAGCTCCCTCGGAAAGTAGCTTCGGGTTCTCGTATTTTCTCATATTTTTCTCCTTTTTATGGGATTTTACGTCTGTTTACATTTTGATTATAGCACATATTTTTCGCTTTATCAATAAATATGTAGGTAAATCCGTGATTTTTTTATATTATATTTCTTGACTTTGCGCCCGATTTGTGCTAGTATGTTTTTATCGCGTGAAGGACTTACACGAAATCAGGTTTTACATAACGCAATCCCAGGAGTATCGGCTATTCACTATGGAAATTATTGACGCACACGCACACATCTATCCCGAGAAAATTGCCGCCAAGGCAACCAGCACCATAGGTGTTTTTTACGATATAGAAATGGAGATGCCCGCAGGCACGCCCGAGAGGCTTCTTCAAGACGGACGGGCTGCAGGAATCAGCAGGTTCGTCGTACACTCCGTGGCTACGACTGCCCACCAGGTACGCTCTATAAACGACTTCATCAAGCGAGAGCTTGACCTACACCCCGAGTTTATCGGCTTTATTACCTTACACCAGGACCTTTCCGAGGAGGAGGTTTTCGCCGAGGTGGATTGGGCTGTGGAAAACGGCTTCCGCGGCATAAAGCTCCACCCCGACTTCCAGAAGTTCAATATTGACGACCCCACAGCGGAGAAATTCTACCGCGCGGCAGAGGGTCGGCTGCCTATACTTTTGCATATGGGTGACGACAGATACGAGTACTCGAAGCCCTATCGCCTTGTAAATATAGCGAAAAAATATCCGAAGGTCAATTTTATCGCGGCGCACTTCGGGGGCTACAGATGCTGGGACGACTCTCCCATTTACAAAGGGCTTGATAACGTATACTTCGACACCTGCTCTTCTCTGCCATTTATCAGCGCGGAGCGCGCAAGGGAGCTTATTGACACCTTCGGCGCGGACAGGTTCTTTTTCGCAACGGATTTCCCTATGTGGGACGCTGTGGGCGAGCTTGAGAGATTTAACAAAATCCCTCTTTCGGACAAGGAGCGCGAGCAGATTTTCAGCGGTAATATAAAAAGGCTGCTCGGGCTTAGCTGAACTGAATTACAAAGCTTTTGAAATTCGAGCTTTAAAGGTTAATATTTTTTTCGAGCGAGGATACCTGCTTTCGGGTATTCTCGCTCTTTTTCGTTTGGTTTTGGCTAAAGGTCGCGCTTAAATTCCGTTTTAAGAATATTCTCGAGGCTTTATGCATAGGCTTTGGTAAAAGGAAACTTTCGGGAGGTTTGTTATGAGCGAGAATTCAATATACGCGGATATTGCCAAGAGGACGGGCGGTGATATTTATATTGGGGTTGTGGGTCCTGTGAGGACGGGAAAATCCACCTTTATACATAGGTTTTTGGAGTCGGTGGTTATGCCGAATATTGAGGACGAATACGATAGACAAAGGACTCAGGACGAGATGCCTCAAAGCGCGTCGGGCAGAACAATTATGACTACGGAGCCGAAATTCGTGCCAGACGAATCGGTCCGGGTACGCGTTGGCGAGGACACCGAATTTAACGTTAAAATGGTGGACTGCGTGGGCTATATGGTGGACGGTGCGCTGGGAGCCGAGGAGGACGGAGAGCATAGAATGGTTATGACGCCCTGGTCTGAGGAGGAGATGCCCTTCGCTCAGGCGGCAGAGCTTGGCACCGAGAAGGTTATAGGAGAGCATGCGACAATCGCTATGCTTGTGACGACGGACGGAACTATTGCGGATATTCCGAGGGAAAGCTATATTGCCGCAGAGGAGCGCGTTGTAAGAGAGCTGCGCGAGCGCGGAAAGCCCTTCGCTATCATTCTTAACTCGGCGGAGCCAAACGGCGAGGCGGCCCACCTGCTTGCCGAGGAGCTTGAAGAAAAATACGGCGCGCCCGTGGCTCTGGTGTGCTGCCCCGCCCTTAACGCGGAGGATATACGGGAGATACTCGGGCTTGTGCTTGGTGAGTTCCCCGTAAGGGAGATGACCTTTGAGATACCTAAGTGGTGTACGGCGCTTCCCGAGGGTCATAAAATCCGCTGTGAAATTGTCGAGAGCATCAAAAAATTTGCAGAAAACGTGACACGGCTCGGGGATATCGAAGAAAACCTCGGTGGAGAATGCAGCTTTGAGAGAGTCTCCGTAGATGCGGGAGAGGGCACGGCTCGCTTCAAGGTTCCCGTAAGTCGCGACGAATATTATAAGTATCTCTCTGAGCTGTGCCAAGAGGATATTCCCGACGACGGCGCGCTGCTTTCTCTCGTTGAAAGACTCGCCGATATGAAGAAAAAATACGTAAAGGTAGAGGCGGCGCTTGCTGACGTTGAGGAGAAGGGCTACGGAATAGTTATGCCCGAGGTTGAGGAGCTTAGGCTTGAGGAGCCAACCCTTGAGAGGTCCGCAGGCGGATACGGCGTGAAGATAAGCGCGCACGCAGACTCTATCCATATGATAAAGACGGGCATCCGCGCGGAGCTTTGTCCCGTTATCGGCAGCGAGGAGCAGTCCCGCGAGGTGGTGAAATTCCTTACCGATGAGTACGGAGAAAATCCCGAGGCGGTATGGGACTACAATATGTTTGGCAAGTCTCTTTCGGATATGGTGAAGGACGGAATGAACGCGAAGCTTTCGCATATGCCCGACGAGTCGCGGGAGAAGCTGGGCGAAACCTTAGGAAAAATTATCAACGAGGGGTCAAACGGGCTTATCTGCATATTGCTTTAGTCAAACTCAAACAGTTTTAAAGAGCCACGGATGCTTTTCCGTGACTCTTTTGTTTCAGGTGACTCGGCGGAAGCGTAGAATTTATATGTTTATACCATTGACATATCAGCCGTAATATGATATACTGAATACAGGACAGCACAGTACAATCTATTTTCAGTGTATATTCTACTACCGACAAAAGCCTTTTTGCCGAGCGGGATTATACCAAGCGATACCATAGTTTTATATCATTAAACTAAATCACGGATAAGCGCAGGACTCGGGAGGTTTTTCTCGGGAAGCTCTGCGCTTTTTGCTTTTTGGTCTAGAGAAAGGAGTGAAATTATGTACTTACTCAAGAGAACGCGCAATTTATTCGGGGTGCTTTTGATTTTAATTTTAATCTGCTCACTTCTTGCGAGCTGTACCGAAGCACCCGACGGTGGGGATAATGACACTCCGCAAAACGGCTCAGAGGGCGACACGCCGCCCGAGGGCGAAACGCCCGACGATAGCACCCAGCCGCCCGAAGAGGAAACGTCCCGGAAGGATAAGCTCTTCGAAGCAAATAACCAAACAGTCGGAATGGCGCCGAATATATGGATAGGAATCTTTGCTGAAACATCTGAAATAGATGTGGGAGATGAGCTCCCCGTGGCATTTCTATACCGTTTCTTCGACGAAACGGATTATATTCCCGATTCTCCTTTTGCGGTGAACACCAAGATTATTATGAGAAGCTACAAATATAAGTCAGAGGGGCCGGTTCATACAGTTGGTCAGTTTATAAACGAACAGCTTATAAATGAATATAACGATTATTTTACCGCAAGTCTCGAGGAATACACGTTTCACGGACACACCTATGAAGGGCGTGTGGAGCAAACTGTCGTGCCGGCGGAGTGGTTTTCGTGCGATAGAGGCTCAATAGTACTCACCGTGAGGTTTGATTATGATATTCCAAATAATCAATCCGAAAGGCAATATGATTTCGGGGGAGGTCTTTCTATATATTATATTAGGACAGGAGATACAATTAAGCTGTTTTCTAACAAATACGATTTTAACAATTTTGAAAAGGAGTGAAATTATGTACTTACTCAAAAGAACGCGCAATTTATTCGGGGTGCTTTTGATTTTTATTTTAATCTGCTCGATTCTTGCGGGCTGTACCGAAGCACCCGACGGTGGGGATAATGACACTCCGCAAAACGGCTCAGAGGGCGACACGCCGCCCGAGGGCGAAACGCCCGACGATAGCACCCAGCCGCCCGAAGAGGAAACGTCCTGGAAGGATAAGCCACTTATGGGATCAAATGTGGAAGAAGAAACGAGTCCTTCATTTTTGGTTAGATTTTTTATTGAAACATCTGAATTGGATATTGGAGAAGACTTGCCTCTTAAACTGGAGCACCTCATTATAAACAGCGACCCGCTTCTTCCTGATTTTTATCCTTTTACCATAAGCAAAAGAGTTATACTGAGGGAATATAATTTGGAGTCTGATTCAAGCGTTAAAACAAGAGAACAAACCGTAGTTGAACACGATTACAACCTCGCATCAGCTCTGGACGAAAATTTGTATTTTAATCTTTTTAGCATTTCTGATGAAATGCAAATTGAAAACATTATAGTTCCGTCAGAATGTTTTGCTCATGAAAAAGGAAGTATTTCGTTTTTGGTAAGCTTGGATTATACTATTCCAAGCCGTCCCGAACTTGAAGAGAGACTCGAAGAATTCAATGGGGTACCTCTCTACTACATAAAGACAGGAGATACAATAAAGCTGTTCAGCAGTTATTACGATTTTAATAATTACGGAAAATAGAAAATGAGAATTACTATGAAAAGAAACGTAATTAAAAAGAAGTTCCCCGATGGTGAGATACAAGTGACGGAGACGGCACGGCGGAGCTGCAAGTTATAGCTGCTGTTCTTCCGAGCGAGACTTGGTCGGACGAGGACGATTAGTGTTCTTCACTGCAACCGGTACATTAATAAATATTGTTTATAATGCAGGAAAATCGAGGCACGGGGTGCCTCGATTTTCTTGTTTGTTTTTTTAATTTTCTACTACTCTATGCTCTTATCACTGCAGAACGCGGGGGGCGTGTTGAGTTTTTGCTGTTTTTTGCCGTGGTAAAAAGCTATTGTTCCGTGCGCTTTAGTGCGCTTTTTGGTAGAGCGCCGCGTAGGTCGATGTACGCTTTGATAATGCGCTGTGTGGGGTGAGGGGGCTTTTGGTCGCGTAGCGTAGGCGGCTTACTGCGCGGTGACATTTAAGTCTTATAAGCTTTGCCGAACGCGGATTATTTGCCGCCGAAGTGGCGCTTGACTACCTCGAAGGCGAGCTTGCGCCTGCGGTACTCGTCTACAACGCCCTTGTTGTTCATAGACCTTGGACGGGAGTTGAACCAGCTCTCGTCTACTCGGACGTCGGAGAACTGCCAGATGAAAACACCCGTAACGTCGGGGTCGGCAAGAACGTCGGTAAGCTGGGCGTCAAGTATCTGTGCCTGGCGCTCCTCGCTCCATTTGCAAGCCGACTCCGCACGATAGCCGTAGATGCCGCCTGCGCCGATTTCGCTGACTATAAAGGGCTTGTGGGAGTTTCCGGTTTCCTCTACGTGGTCTTTAAGCTTATCCAACATTCGCTTAGTGCTTTCGGTTTCAAAGAAGGTGTACCACAGCGGATACATATTTATTGAAACAAGCTCCTCTGTGTCAAAGCAGATATCCTTAAAATGCTTATTTGATGCAAAGGTGCGTGGGCGGCTTTGGTCAAGGGAGCGAATTCGGTCAAAGAGCGTTATATAACATTCTCTGCCGAACTCGGTATCGCTGACACATTCGTTAAGTATTCCCCAACAGAAGATGGCGGGGTGATTATAGTGGTGGGTTATCATCTCCTCGATGCACTTGAGGCTTTGCGGAATGAAGCACGGGTTCGACATTTGCTTCTCGTTAAGCCCTCTGGCGTGCGCCTCCTCCCATACGAGAATGCCCATCTCGTCGCACAGGTCGAGGAAAAGCTCGTCGTTGGGATAGTGGCAGGTTCTGATGCTGTTAGCGCCGCTTTCCTTTATCAAAGCCAGGTCACGCATCATTGCCTGCAGTGGAATTGAGCTGCCAAGGGAATTGTAGTCCTCGTGGCGATTGAAGCCCAAGAGGCGGTAGGGCTTGCCGTTAAGGAGGAGCTTTTTGCCCTCGGTCTTAATTTCTCTGAAGCCTACGCGGTCAATAAGGTCGTCAACTGCACGCTCACCGTCGTAAAGGGTCGCAGAAAGCTCGTAAAGCTTCGGCTCCTCGGGTGTATAGGGCGTGACGTCCCGGAAGGAGTAGCTCTCGGTTAGAGTAATTTTCTCGTCGGGGGCGAGGGTCAGCTTCTTTTCCCCTATGGGCTTACCTGCGAGAGAATAGCGGAGCGTGTATTCGGCGCGCTCCTTGGATTTGCTTTCAATTTCCGAGGTGACGGTAGCGCACCAGCCGGACTCGGTAAGCCTTGGGGTGATATGTATATAGTTAATTACGGCGGTGGAAAGCTCCTCTATGAGAAGGGGACGGATTATTCCGCCGTAGGTGTAGTAGTCGTTCTCTACGTGGAGAGCCGACGCGTCGGAGTAGGAATTGTCCACCTCGACGACTATTTCGTGCTGTCCTTTTTCAAGCGTCAGGTCGGCGGAAAATTCGGTGTATGCATTGTAATGCTCGCACACGGGTGCCCCGTCTACGAAAACGCGGGCGGTGTGACTGACTCCCTTGAAGGTGAGGCGAACGTTGCCGCAAAGCTCAAAGCTTTTCCTGTACTCTGCTCTGCCCTTGTATGCCGCGAGGGCGGGTATTACCTCAAAGCAGGACGGCACAGCAAGCTTGCCCGAGTAGCTGCCGTTCTCAACACGGAAATCCCAGAGTCCCCCAGCCTCCCTTACGCGCCTTATATTGTGAGTGTTAAACAGTCTGTACATAGCTTCCCTCCGCTTTGTCTTTGTTTATGCCTTCTGCCGTTTTAATGACGGCTTATGCCTATATTATAATTAGCTTTCGGTCCCTTTTCAATGTTTAATCTTTCTTATATGATGTCAAAAGGTTTGTGATATATTGACATTTAGATTGCTTTGGTGTACTATTAAAGCATAACTCTGGGTTGGAGGCGGAAATGAATATATTAGAAGAGATGTTAGGCGGGCTTTCGCTGAAAATAATAAACGGCGACATGGTCAGCCACACCAAAGACTGGTACGATTCAAAAACCAAGCTTTATCACACTATATGGAGTATTCACAAGGGAGTGGTGCATATTGTAATGGGCGGCAGGGAGCATACGGTGCGCCCAGGGGAGGCGATACTCTTCTGCCCCGGTGACGTCTATACCGCCTGGAGCGAGGACGGCTGCGAGTTCGTGTACCTTATCTATAAGCTGGAGTTAGGCTTTACGGCAGACTCGCCGTCCTGCCTTGGCATTTCGGGTATTGCAAGAGGTGAGCTTACCTCGGAGGCGTGTCGGGAGTTCGCAAGAGATTATAAGGTAACTGCATCCGACCCGCGCCGCGCAGGGCTGCGTTGCTATGCCGTGTTCCTCAAATTCTTTGTGAGCCTGCTCGCTGCCATAAAACAGGGAGAGTGCTTATTCTTGAAAAAACGCGACACGCCTACCCCCTCAACCGATATGCAAAGGGCTATCGCCTATATGGACCAGCATTTCTCCGAGGGTATTTCCGTCAAGGAGGTTGCGACGAGGTTTGGTATCGGGGAGAAGCATTTTATAACAAAATTCAAGGCTATTACGGGTATTCCGCCGAAAAAGTATCTGACCGATTGCAGAATGCGACGCGCCGCAGAGCTGCTTCGTGAGGGAGATACAAGCATCTGCGAGGTGGCTGCTATTCTCGGTTACTCGGACCAATATTCGTTCTCAAAGGCGTTTAAAAAGCACTACGGCGAATCACCCTCAGCGTTTAAATAATTTTTACGGTTTTTGATGCAAAAATTATTGATTTTCTATATTCTTTATGCTAAAGCGAAAGACAGCCTCGGCGGTGCCGCGGCTGTCTTTTTTATTTTTTCGACGGATTTTACCGTCGGGCTAAAGCATATCCTTATGCTCTTTAGATACGGTGGATAGGCGATAGGCTTTATCGGTAATTCTGAATTTCTTCGTTTGCATACTTTTTGTCGCAAAGAGAGAGCGCTTATTCTTGAAAAAACGCGACACGCCTACCCCTTCGTGCGATATGCAGGGGGGTGTTGCCTATAATTATTTACATTTTTCCAATTGTTAATTTCAAAAAGTCTTTCAGTCTTTTTTATGATACTCTTCAAAAAGGTCGTTGGGAGTACACTCAAGTATATCGCAAAGAGCCTTCAAATTATCAAACTTTATTCCTACGGTTTCGTTATTCACAATACGGTTAAAGTTCTGATAGCTAAGGCCCATTTGAATATAAAGCCAATATTTAGTTTTTCCCTTTTCTTCAAGTATTTCCTTGATTCTTAACTTCACGGCTATCTCCTTTACTATATTGTAAAAGCGGTATCTATTCAACGTTCGGTGGAATAAATGTCACGTAAATTATAACGCCCGAGTCCGTGTCTGTCGGCTTGCCAGCTAGCACGGACGAGTATGTTTCAAGACGCGTGGGAAAATCTCTTGATTTTCCGGGCGGTGCCTTTGGCAACGCAATTTATTACACACTTGGTGGAATAAATGTCACGTAAATTATACATTATTTCCCCTCTTGACATATAGACGTTTATATTATATAATGTTTACATTAGATATTAATGTGTTATTCAACTAAAAGTAGTAAAATTCAACCGATTTTATGTGGATATTTTCAACTTTCCGTGGTATGATAGAAGAAAAAACGTAAGGAGAAATATATGACACTTGGCAGAAAACTTTCTAACTACCGCAAGCTTATGGGAATGACCCAGCAGCAGCTTGGGGACCAACTCAACTTAAGCGCACAGGCAATATCAAAATGGGAGAACGACCTGGCAGAGCCAGACCTTACCACCCTAAAGACGCTAGCCAACCTTTATAAGGTATCATTAGATGACCTTTTAGACGTTCAGGTTTCTATGCGCGCTCCCACACAAATAGTAGATGCCGATGCTGTTGCAGCATCTATTACCAGCGCAATTGACGAAAAGCTCAGCGAGGAGCCTAAGACTGTAGGCTTCTGCAAGGTGTGCGGTATAGCTGTCACCGAGGAAAATCTTGGCGTGCGCGAGCCTGTAGTTAAATGTAAGAAATGTGTTGAAGCGGAAAAGCGCGCGGCACGCGAAAGAGAAGAAAAAGCGCGTATCGAAAGAGAAAACGAAAAAAAGGCAGCGGAGCGAAAGCTTCGTGCAAACCGTTACAATCTTACCGCAAAAAGAAACAAGAGCCTTATTGTCGGCGGAATTGTGGCAGGCCTGGTTCTGCTTTCTCTTATAGTCGCTCTTGTACAAAACTTCTCTTTTGATTTATTACTTGCAGGTATTGTATTTACATACTGTGTATTCTCGTTTGTTTCTATGCTCTTCTACGATACGCCTGTAATAAACGTCATCAGCTATATGTGTACGGCTTCTATAAAATGGCCCGGCTTGATTTTCACCTTTGACCTTGACGGTTTTCTCTGGCTTATCGGTATGAAGCTGCTGTTTGCGGTGCTTGGATTTCTCTTCGGTCTTGCGTGTGCGGTTCTCGGCTTAATTCTCGGGCTTGCAATCGCTCCCTTCGTTTTCCCCTACATAATGGTGAAAATTCACAGAGACCTCGTCAGTGGTACCATAGGCGACTACGTTGAAATTTAATGGTTTTATTATAAATAAATATAGAAAGGTCTTTTGAAAAATGAAAAAACTTTGGCTTCTTTTGATTGCACTCACGCTTGTATTCTCTTTGTTATCCTGCGGTGATGACGGAGACTCCACTGACAATTCAGGTAACAACGGTTCAAGCGATTCGGGTAACAACGGTTCGAGCGAAACGAAAAAGCTCGACATTACCGGAGTAAGCTTTGACGGTGCTACATACACCTATGACGGCACCGAGAAAGCATTGGCTGTAAGCGGTACTATTCCCGACGGGGTATCCGTTACTTACTCAAACGAAAAAGGAACCGATGCCGATACATACAATGCCACGGCAACTCTCCAAGGAGAAGGCTATAATACTCTAACGCTCAAGGCAACTCTTACCATAAATCGGGCTGATATTGTCGGCCTTTCGGCGGAGTCGGAGCAAGCGGTGAAGGAGAACGGCAACGCACAGCTCCCTCTCTACACAGGAAAAGCTCCTGACGGAGTATCGGTAAAATACTATTTTGACGGTGTTGAACGTAACGGTGTATCACAGACCGGCGAATATTCCGTTGATATAGTTTTTAGTGGCAAAAATTACAATACGTTAACCTTAAACGTTAACTTCAATATTAAACTTGACCTTGGCACACTTGCAAGCAGTGTTATTAATTCCTTCGGTTCTGTTCCGGATATATGGGCGTTTCTCCCCGAAAGCTTTGCTCCCGAATTCAGAGAAATAGATGAAGTTCCCGTATTCGATGACTTCACCGCTGTGTCCTCTATTCCCGTAAACGGAATGGGCAAGCAGCTAAATTCCGTATATGGACTTCTTACCAAGGCTCAAACCGCACTTTCCTACGTAAATACTGTATACGGCTCTATGAATATTATCAAGACCTTATACTCCAATTATCTTGACGGAAGCCCCGACGATTACAAAAGCTTTATAGGTAATGCGGGTCCGTTTACCTTTACAATACTTATTGACGAGACCAGCTACGAAATTAGCTGTCAGGTTGGTACAGTTGAGGTAACAATCTACTCAAGCCTTGAGGACGAGAGCTACGGCGCTACTATCAAAATTAACAGCACAACTTCCTTTAAGTACACAATTACAGGTGACAGCGTTGTTGTAGCTATGGATATTCTCGACTACGCTTCGATGCTTGTTGAATTCGGCAAAGACGAGGACGGCAATACCGTTGGAGTAGTTTACGAATACCTTATAGTTTCAGGTGTTGAGGTTACTGCTACGAGTGCGCTTATCTACGTAGGCGAGGATTATACCGTCCTTATCGGTACAAAGGGAGACTTTATCCCTACAAGTGACAGCCGCAACTGCGAGGTTTACGACAACGAAAGCGGCGTTCTCGTTGGCACAGAGGTCAGAGAAAACGTTAAGGATATAATCTACAACACATATTGGTTCCCTCTCGTATCTCTTGACGGAATTGATACTATCAAAAAGATTGACGAGATGAGTGGTACTAATGCTGATACCATTTACATAAACGGCTCTTCCGAGAAGCTTCATACAAAGCTTGTAGGATTTGACGATTTAGCGAAGGGTGCATCCAGAAGATTTGATATTGAATTTAAGACGATGTATTTCTACGTTTATGACGAGGAAACAGACTCCTACGAATCGGTTTCGGCTGAAGTTCCGATGCTGTTCATTCAGGTTGAATGGTTCGATAATTTCGAGAGTGAGTTTGCAAATGCAAATAAATCCTCTGTTTCGTCCGGTGTTTCTCTTCAGGTCAACAGAGGTGACCTTGATGCTATTGATTTGGGATACGGCACACTTCTTGAGATATACGATTCCGTAAAGGATAGTGTCACTCACGAGGATATTACAAATTATTGTAAACAGTAACTATGCAAAAATGCGGTTGGGCGTAAGCTCAACCGCATTTGTTTTTGGGGTGTTTATTCAGGTGTAGCCGTACTTTTAGGCGTAGACGTATTTTCAGGCGTAGCCGTACTTTTTGCGCTGGGTGATGATGAAGGTGAGGGTTACGGCGAAGGAGAGAAGCTCCGCTACGAGGACGGAGAACCAGACGCCGTCGATGCCAAAGGCGAGTGGCAGGAGGAGGACGGCAGAGCATTGGAACACTAAGGTCCTTAAGAAGGAGATTGCGGCGGAGATGCCGCCGTTGTTCAAGGCGGTGAAGAAGGAGGAGCCGAAGATGCCGAAGCCTGCGAGGACGTAGTGGAGCGAATAGATAATAAAGCCGCGCAGGGTCAGCTCATAGAGGGCTTCGTCATAGCCGACGAACACACCCGAAAGAGGTCCTGCCAGGATAAGAGCCAGGGCGGTCATCGCGCCGCCGAGGACTGTGACTATGACGGTGCATTTTTTAAATACGCCGTGAAGCTCTTCTCTGTTATTTGCTCCGTAGTTAAAGCTCACTATTGGGGCGGCTCCTATTACGATGCCGATAAATATGGCGACGAAGGTAAAGCTTACGTACATAATTACGCCGTAGGCGGCAATGCCGTCGTTGCCTGCGTAGCGAAGGAGCTGTGTATTATAAAGAAGAGTAACTAAGGATGAGGATATATTGCTCATAAGCTCCGAGGAGCCGTTTGTGCAGGTGCGAAGGAGGACGCCCGCGTTCAATTCCGCCCGTCCGAGGCGCAGAAGGCTCGTGTTCTTACGGGAAAAATAGATTAAAGGAAGAACTCCCCCGATAAATTGGCTTAAGGCTGTGGCGGCGGCAGCACCTGCAAGTCCCCATCTGAATACGGCAACGAAGAGCGCGTCGCAAACGATATTGGTAACGCCTGCCGCTACGGTGACGAAAAGTCCGATTTTCGGTTTCTCGGCTGTGACGAAAAAGTTCTGGAAGGAGTTCTGTAGCATAAAGAAGGGCAAGCCTATAAGGACTACCCTTGCGTACAGAACAGCGCAGTCCAGCATCTCTCCCTCACCTCCCATAAGGACAGCTATGGGGCGGACGAAAATTATACCGATAAGGGCAATAACCGTACCCGAAATAATTGCGGTGTAGATTATGAGAGAGAAATATTTGTTAGCGCGAGCCTTATCACCCTCACCGAGAGTTTTCGCTACTATTGCGGTGCCTCCCGTTCCGAGCATAAAGCCCACGGCACCGAGTATCATAATCAGAGGGAAAATAAAGTTAACTGCCGCGAAGGGTGTCTTGCCGACGAAGTTGGAGACGAAAAGTCCGTCCACAACACCGTAAATAGACGTAAAGACCATCATTATGACAGAGGGCATAACGAACCTTGCAAGCCTTGCATAGGTGAAGTGGTCGGAGAGCTGAATTACATCCTTTCGGGCTACCCGTGTTGAGTTTTTCATATTTTTCCTCCTTTTCACAGTTTAATTATCCGTAGTATTTTAACACAATAAAAAATAATTGTCAATAGGATATACTAAATATATCCCGAGATAAGGAGAATTTGCGGTTGACAAAGCGGTACAAGATATAGTATAATAAAATGAACGCGTTCAAAAAAGTGAGACAGGAGAGAGCCATGCCAAAGATAATCAAGGACGTCAGAGAAAAAATAATCCGCGAGTCGAGCGAAATAATAAAGCGTGGAGAGAGCGAAAGGTTTTCCGCAAGGCAGATAGCAGAGAGATGCTCTATTGCCGTCGGTACGCTTTATAATTACTTCCCGTCTATTGAGGCGTTGCTTGTTACACTAATTGGAGATGAGTGGAAAAGAACTGTCGAGGAGATTGACGAAAAATGCGCAACGGCAAGCACGGTTTCCGAGGGGCTTGATTATATGCTCCGCGGTCTCAGAGGCTTCACCGACAAATACTACAGCTTCTGGATTTCCGCGGTGGTTGCAGGGGGCTCCGTAAAGCTTGGAGGCTCCTTCCACTCAAGGCTCAGAGAGGAGATATCCGAAAGGATTGAAAAGCTCTTCACAAAATGCGGACACAAGTACGATAAAAAGCTTATGCCTGCGGTGGCTGAAATAATTATTTCTCTCGGCGCGGGACAGGACGTAGAGCCCGAGTCCGCCTTCGACTTAGTTAGGGCTGTGGCAGATAAGTGCTGCGGAAAATAAAAAATCCCCAAAGAGCATCTGTACCTCATAAAGCAGGCTGCAAAAGCTTTATAACTGCTTTGATGAAATATCGCTCTTTGGGGGTTTTTGTTATTTTTTTAAATCCGACTCGTGAAGAACCACGCCTGCAGCCACAAGGGTCTCTTGAAGCTTTGAGATATCGAGCTTATCTAAGTCGTCGGTCATAGCTGCGGCGGCGCCTGCCGCCTCTCCCGTTACGGCGCAGTCGGGGATAACTCTGGTTATATCCCACATTGCATCGGTAACGGAGATGCATCTGCCTGCGCAAAGGAGGTTTTTCACCTCAGCGCCGCGAAGGGTACGGAAGGGAATTTCATACACGGGTCCCCTCTTACGCCAATTTGAGACCATTCCGACGGAGTCCTCGAAGGGCTTGTGCATATCCTCGTCTGACAGCTCGTAGAGTCCTTTTAGCCTGCGTGTCATACGGAGCTGAGGTATTGATGCAATGCAGGAGGGGATAACGATTTCGCCCTTCTCTCTTCTTGCAAGAATGTCCTTCTCTATAGCGGCGTGGGACTCGCAAACCATTTCGCTGACCTCGGTGACGTCGATGCCTGTGTAATTTTTCTTCGTAAGCGCTTTCTCGGGTGTGCCGCGCAGATCTACGTCGGTAAAGCCGTGCATCTTAAGGTGAGCGCCCGGGGCTTCATTAGTGAAGTAATACCAGGCGGCAAGGGTGTTGCCGTTAGAGTATATGGCGGTTTTTGCCGAGGAGAGCTGACAGAGGTCGGCGTCACCCGTAGCGTCTACGACGCATCTATCTACGGTTATGGCTTCCCTGCCCGATTTGGACTCTATTATTACGGCTTCTATTCTGCCATCCTTTTCGCTCGTGGCTACGGCGGTAGCTCCGTAGAGTATCCTTACGCCAAGCTCTACAAGTACCCTCTCAAGGCTCATAACAAAGAGGTGGGGGTTAAACTGCACGTCGAAGCGCTTGCCGTCTGCGGCTCTCTCTTCACGGGTGTGGTCTGTGAGCCAGATTTCGGGAATGACGTGCTTTTCTATATCGCTCTCCCAGCCGTGCTCTATGGAGAGGCGAAGCAGCTCCTCGGCAATACCGAAGGAAACCTGCCTGCCCATACCGTCACAAATAGGAAGGTAAATCGTGACAAGCCCGGAGGTGGCAAGTCCGCCAAGCTGGAAGGAGCGCTCGATAAGCGTTACTCTCGTGCCTCTGCGTGCCGCTGCTATTGCGGCGGATACTCCTGCAATACCGCCTCCTGCGACGAGGACGTCGCACTCGTAATTCACGGGGGTATTTAGCTTTTCTACTATATTCTTCATTTTCTCTCCTAGCCTTTGGAAATAAATTCTCTGAGCCACGCAGCTCTGTCCGCTCTGCTCTCGTCCCTCTCGATTTTGCGAAGGAGGTGACGGGCTGCTCGGTCTATAAGCTCCTCGTTCAGGGGAACGTCCTTATTATTAAGAAAAGCGTGGAAGTTATGCTCGCAGATTTTATCTACTACACTCTCGGGAAGCTCTAGTCCCCTTATGCATTTATCCTTGTAGTAAGCGGGCATTGGGAATTCGTCGCGGCTTTTTGTCAAGGAGTAGTAGGCTGTCTTATGTATATTGATATTTCTCTCCCTCTCGTCCTGGGAGTCGGTGCCGTAGATTATCCTGTCCTGATACTCGATGAAAAAGTCGCGCCAGGCGTCGATATTCTCGGAGAACTCCGTATACATTCTTGGATGCGGGGTTATATCGTAGCTGACGTTGGGATATTTCTCAAGTATCCTTCGCGCCTTATCAATATCGTTGGCTAAAAAGAAGAAGTGCGCAAGAGAGACCTTAAGGCGAGGGTGCTTTGAGAGCATCGAGAAAACCTCGGTGTAATAATCCTCGTAGGGCATATGCCTGCCGTCGCCGTAGAACCAGCCGCGGGCTATATACGACTCGGACATTTTCGTAATATCCCAGAATTCAAAGGGGTCGGCTACGTGGAAAACGGTAGGCACACCGCGCTCCTCCAGCATTGAGAGAGCCTTGTCGTAGGAGGGGTCACAGACGCCCTTGCCGATGATACGGCGGTAATTTGGCTTCATCTGCAAAAACTTAATTCCGTCGCAGCCCATATCGAGGAGAGCCTCAGCCTGCTTTTCGTAGGGCAGCTCGGCGTAGGAGTCAACCTCGTGGAAGCAACCGAAGGCTCGTACCTTGACGTCCCTTGAGTCTCTTTTCCACTTCAGCACAAGCAAATTCTGCTCTATTCCGTAATCCGGACTGCATACGATGGACAGAGCTGCTATTTCCTTAACTCCTATCTCCTTCATTTCAAGGAGCATCTTTTCGGTTCTTTCGGAATCCCTCGTTTCTATATGAACGTGCGAGTCAACTATAGGCTTATTAAATATCATAGCTACACCTCCCTTTCCTTCATAATACAACAGTCGTTCGAAAAAGTCAATAAGCCTTTTTAAAATTGTACTATTTTCCAAAATAATAATAGATTTTACAAACAACAATATTTCCATCAAAGAAAAAACGAAGAGAAATATTAGTTTTTCTATTGACATTTTAAACTCTTAGTGCTAGAATACTAAATTGTGAAAAAATGACAAAAGGACATACATAGTTATGCAAAGCTTACTTTCAATTTCAATTTCTCTTCTGGTCGGCCTTATGCTGTCGCGTGTGGCTAAGCTTCTGAAGCTGCCTGCCGTAACGGCGTATCTTGTAGCAGGAATTCTGGTCGGTCCCTACGTTCTCGGCGCCCTCGGCGTTCCCGGGCTTGGCTTTATCAGCCTTGAGGACGTTGGCAGCTATTCGATAATCTGCGACGTGGCGCTTGGTTTTATCGCCTTCTCTATCGGTAACGAGTTCAGACTTTCTCAGCTGAAAAGGATAGGCAAGCAGGCGACTGTCGTCGGCATCTTCCAGGCTGTGGTTGCGACGCTTGTGGTTGACGTGGCTCTTATTGCGCTTCACTTCGCTATGCCCGATAAGCTTCCTCTTACTGCGGCAATAGTGCTTGGCGCTATCGCCTCGGCTACCGCGCCTGCGGCAACGCTGATGGTTGTAAAGCAGTATAAGGCGAAGGGTCCGCTCACCGAAATACTCCTTCCCGTTGTTGCTCTCGACGATGCGGTGGGTCTTGTTGTATTCGCTATTTCCTACGGCGTGGCAAAGGCTCTGAAATCCGGCAGAGTTGATGCCGTATCGGTCATTGTTGAGCCGCTGCTTGAGGTTATCCTTTCTCTCCTGCTGGGCGCGATTATGGGCTTTATTTTCAACTATTGCGAAAGGTTCTTCCACTCCAGGTCCAAGAGAATGTCCTTATCTATCGGATTTGTGCTTCTTACAATAGCTCTTTCTATGATTAAGCTTGAGGTGTTCGGCGTGCATATCGCCTTTTCCTCTCTGCTCGTATGTATGATGCTCGGAACTGTTTTCTGCAATATCTGCGACTTCTCCGAGGAGCTTATGGAGCGTGTTGACAGGTGGACAGCTCCTCTGTTCGTTCTGTTCTTCGTGCTTTCGGGCGCGGAGCTTGAGCTGTCTGTTTTCGGCGATTTTATGATAGTTTTGATAGGTATAGTTTACATTATCGCCCGTTCTGCAGGAAAATACAGCGGTGCTTTCGCCAGCGCAAAGTTCTCGGGCTGTGACGATAAAATAGTAAAATATCTCGGAATTACCCTTCTGCCGCAGGCGGGTGTCGCTCTTGGTATGGCTATCAAGGCGCGTGAGCTTGGCACCGAGGGTACAATTATAGCTAACATCACCCTCTTCGCAGTTTTAGTATACGAAATCTTCGGTCCCGTTCTCACGAAATGGGCTCTTATGCGAGCAGGCGATATTCAGCCTGAGGGCAAAACCTCAGCCCGTCACGAGCATATTAAAAAGATGTCTCCCGAAAAGGCGGAAAAGCATACCAAAAATATGAAGTAGTCTAAAAATAAGAGTCTCCCTCGGTTATCCGTCGGAGGCTCTTTTGCTTTTTATATTTTGATTTGTTGACTTTTTGTACGTAATGTATTAAAATATATTTGAAATTAAACTAAAGGACGAAAAAATTGAAGCTTCTTATATCATATCTGAAGCCCTTCAGACGGCGAATGCTTCTGGGCTTTTCGCTGAAGGTGTCGGGCACTGTGGCAGAGCTTTTCCTGCCTCTAATACTTACCCATATTTTAGAGAACGTTATAGTCACGCTGAGCCTTCCCTCGGTGCTAATTTACGGTCTTGTTATGCTCCTTTGCGCCGGTGTTGCCTGCTGCCTTAATATAGTTGCAAACAGAATGGCGGCAAAGGTTTCTATGGAGTTTTCAAGAGAGCTGAGAAAGAGGCTCTTTACAAAGACACTTTATCTTTCAGCCCGTGATATGGACGGTTTTACCGTACCCTCTCTTGAGTCGAGGATTACCACCGATACCTACAACGTTCACCACTTCGTCGGTATGATGCAGAGAATGGGAGTCAGAGCTCCTATACTTATGCTGGGCGGTATGACCATAAGCTTTATTATGGACCCGTATCTCGCCTCGGTAATGCTGGTGATGCTGCCATTTATTTTCTTAATAATTTTCTACATATCGAAAAAGGGTATCCCACTTTACGCCGAGGTGCAAAAGCGAGTAGACGGTATGGTGCGCGTCGTGCGCGAGGACGTACAGGGTATTCGTGTGATTAAGGCTCTCTCCAAGGGAGATTACGAAAGGGAGAGATACGAGAAGGTTAACCTTGCGCTTTCTAAAAAGGAACGCCACGCGGGCACGGTTATGGGGGTGGTTAACCCTACTATGACGGCACTGATGAACCTGGGTATTGCAGGAGTCGTTATGCTGTGCGCTGTGGGTGTTGAAGGGGGTATTACCTCCCCTGCTAAGGTTATCGCCTTTATGCAGTATTTCACTCTTATTTCTATGGCGATGATGACCCTTTCCCGAGTGTTCGTTGCCTTCACAAAATGCGCGGCATCTGCTAACAGAATAGCCGAGGTTCTCGACGCGCCTGAGCGCCCCGGTGTTGATGGGAGTGACGAGAGCCCGAGGGCTGATGCGTGTGGCGAAAGCAGTGAAAAAGCCGAGGTTCTCGACGCGCCTAAGCGTCCCGGTGTTGAGGGGAGTGACGAAAGCCCGAGGGCTGATGCGTGTGGCGAAAGCAGTGAAAAAGCCGAGGTGACAGAGTGCGCGAAAAAGAGCAAAGTTATTAATGCCGCGGCAGAGCTTGACGGTCTTTGCGAAAAGGCGGCAGAGGGCGCGGAAAATGGCGAAAAACTCCACACGCCCTGCCATATAGAGATGCGCGGTGTCTCCTTTTCCTACCTTGGGCGGAAGAAAAATTTAGAAAATATAAGCTTCAAAATCAATAGGGGTGAGAGGCTCGGAATTATCGGTGCGACGGGCAGCGGTAAGTCCACTCTCATAAGCCTGCTTTTGCGCTTCTACGAGGCAGATGAGGGTGAAATACTTATAGGTGGGCGGCGTATTTCCTCCTACGAAAGAGAGGAGCTGTCGAATATGCTCGGAGTCGTTTTACAAAGCGATTTCCTCTACTCCGACACTATTGAGGAGAATATAAAATTCGGCAGAGATATCCCACACGAGTGTGTTGAATGGGCGGCGAGGATTGCCCAGGCTCACGAGTTTATTACCGAGAAGGAGGGCGGCTACGGCTACGTTATGGCGCCGAAGGGCACCGACCTTTCGGGCGGTCAAAGACAAAGGCTGCTTATTGCACGTGCTGTCGCAGCCTCCCCCGATATCCTTATTTTAGATGATTCCTCCTCGGCATTAGACTACAAAACAGATGCGAATTTACGTCGCGCCATTTCCGAGGGACTTCCCCACTCTACCGTCATAACCGTAGCGCAAAGAGTAAGCTCGGTTAAGGACTGCGACCTTATACTCGTCCTTGACGAGGGAAGGATTATCGGTATGGGACGGCACGAGGAGCTGCTGCTCAGCTGCGGCGAATATAAGGAAATCAGCGACTCGCAGATGGGAGGTGCTATCATTGAGTAAGGGCGGTTTTATGAAGGCTCCCGTTGCAGATACAAGGCGCGGCACTGATAAAAAGCTCACGCGCAAGGAGACGGGCGGAATACTCCTTCGCCTCGGCAGATACGTTGTATCGGAGTGGCATCTTTTCATTCCGGCGCTGATTTTCACCTTCGTGTCAAATCAGCTCTCACTTCTCGGTCCGAGGTACTCGGGCGCGGCAATTGACGCTATCGCCCGTGAGGGCGGTGTAGATATGCCCGAGGTGGTACGTAACGTTATCATTATGATAATATGCTACGTTGTTTCGGCGGCACTCGCCTACGCTTTGGCGGTTATTATGGTGCATCTCAGCCAAAGGATTGTGGTTAAAATGCGCAGGCAGGTTTTCGACAAGCTTGAAACTCTGCCCGTCGGGTACTTCGACACTCACCCAACGGGTGATATCATCAGCCGCATTTCCTACGATATAGATACCGTTAACAGCTCTCTTTCCCACGACTTGGTTCAGGTAATGACAAGTATTTATACGGTTGTGGGCTCGATTATATTTATGTGGCAGATATCGAAGCCTATGATTTTGATATTCGCCCTCACCGTGCCCGCGTCAATACTGTTCACAAGATACCGTTCAAGGAAGGTGAGACCGCTTTTCAGCGCGCGCTCACGCAAGCTCGGCGAGCTGAACGGATACGCCGAGGAGATGCTCTCGGGACTTAAGACCGTGTCGGCATACGGCAAGGAGGAGGTTATCGCCGAGAGATTTAACAAGCGGAATGACGTCACTATGGACGCCTACTACAAGGCTGAATACTACGGGGCGGCAATGGGTCCGTCGGTTATGCTCATAAACAACCTCTCGATAGCCTTGGTTGCAACTCTCGGCGGTATACTCTATATGCTCTCGGAGAGTGGCAGCGTGGCTGAGGGAACGGTGTTTTTCATCACTCTCGGAGGAATTGCACAGTTCGTGCAGTACTCGAGAAAGTTCGCAGGTCCTATTAACGAGTTCGCAAACATTCTTCACGAATTCCAATCGGCATTCTCCGCGGCAGAGAGAGTTTTCCGTGTCATAGACGAGCCCTCGGAGGCAGAGGACGCCCCCGATGCGGCAGAGCTGGAACGGGTCGCGGGCGAGGTGGAGCTTGACCGCGTAACCTTTGGGTACACTCCCGAGAGGACCGTGCTTCGGGATGTTTCGGTGAAGGCGAAGGCAGGACAGACCGTCGCCATAGTGGGACCTACGGGTGCCGGCAAAACTACGGTCATAAATTTACTTATGCGCTTCTACGACCCCGACTCGGGAGAAATCAGACTTGACTCCCTCCCTGCACTGAAAATCAAGCGCGAGAAGCTTCGCCGCGCCTATACGATGGTGCTTCAGGACACCTGGCTTTTCCACGGTACCATATACGATAATATACGCTACGGCAAGGAGGACGCTACCGAAAAAGAGGTGCGGCGCGCGGCAAGGGCGGCAAGGATTGACGGCTTTATCGAAAGCCTGCCCGACGGATACGGGACGGTGCTGTCCGACGACGGCGTCAATCTCTCAAAGGGGCAAAAGCAGCTTATCACCATAGCGAGAGCACTTCTCTCCGATGCGCCGATGCTGATTTTAGACGAGGCTACCTCTAACGTTGACTCACGCACCGAGATAAAGATTCAAGAGGCTATGAGAGAGCTGATGGAGGGCAGGACCTGCTTTATTATTGCTCACAGACTTTCCACCGTAAAGAATGCTGACACAATCCTCGTTGTCAAGGACGGAGTTATCTCCGAGCAGGGCACCCACGAGGAGCTGCTGTCCCTCGGCGGCTTTTACAGCACTCTTTATAATTCGCAGTTCAGCTAAAGCAGAGGGCGAAGCTGTCCCTCGTCCTTACTCACGCTATCTTTCGCCTTCGGCTTTTCCTACTTTTTCCCGAAAAATCCGATTTTTGCGGAAGGCGAATTTTTACATTACGTTTTATAAAAAGCCGACCCCGTAGCGTACCTGCCATAGAGCAGGTACGCATCGATATAAATCCGCTAATGCGGATTTTCGATATACGCTAACGCGTTC
>JAFUPM010000074.1 GCA_017481225.1 Clostridia bacterium | reverse complement strand
GCAGTTGCGACATTCCCACATAACGACCTCACTCTTCTCAAATACCTTCTGCATCTCTATGTTAGAGAGAAGCTTTCTGTATCTCTCCTCATGAGCCTTCTCAACAGCCGCTACCATTCTGAACTGAGCCGCAAGAGCCTTAAAGCCCTCTTCCTCTGCCTCTTTAGCAAAGGTATCGTACATATCGGTCCACTCGTAGTTCTCGCCCTCTGCTGCTGCAAGAAGGTTTGCTGCGGTGGTGCTAAGACCGCCAAGAGCCTTGAACCAGAGCTTTGCGTGCTCCTTCTCGTTGTTTGCAGTCTCTTCAAAGATAGCTGCAATCTGCTCGTAGCCTTCCTTCTTTGCTACAGATGCAAAGTAGGTGTACTTGTTTCTTGCCTGGGACTCGCCTGCGAAAGCGGTCATAAGATTCTGTTCTGTTTTGGTTCCCTTGAGATTCATGGTAATTCTCCTCATAAAAAAATATTTTTTTGTTTTTCTTAAAAAAACTCGACACGGGTGCGTGGGAGTGACCCTAAGGGTTACTCTGCCGTGCCATCCTACAGCCGGGGCATACGTATCTGACCTTCAGCTCGTAGGAGTCAATTTCCCCGCCCGCAGCCCTGCTCAGAGCCTCGCGGAAATCGGGTACCTCAAAATCACTGATGCCGTGGCATTCCGTACAGAAAAGGTGACCGTGAGGTATAAATGAACTGTCGTACCTATCGGAGGCTTCCTCGCCCGTTATCCGCCTTATTAGTCTCTCGCGCTCCAGCGCGTGAAGATTATTATAGACGGTAGCTCTGGAAATATTCGGCAAAATCTCCTTTGCCCTCTCAAATATTTCCTCGGCGGTGTAATGGCATTTTGCAGAGCGAATGACCTCCAGAACTGCTGCTCGCTGTCTTGTCATTTCTCCTCCAAAATAGATATTGAAGATTCGTATTTTAGAATCATTCTAGATTTATTATACACAAAACCTATATGCTTGTCAATAGGTTTTTAAAAATTTTTTAGAATCATTCTAAATTTATTCGAAATTAAAACAACAAGACACAGAAATATATTCGTTATACTTCTAAGGAAAGCTATCCTTTATATTAATGTAAATTAACCTTATAATTTAATTATACTCATATCCGAGGGTTTATAATCATAGAAGCAAGAGCGCAGGCGCCCTCTGTGAGAAAGGCAATATTTCCTTCCTCATACACGGTATCCTTCGGAGTATGTATTCTGTCCATATAGAGTATACCAAGCTTTTTCGTCCGTTTAAGCGAGGCAACGCCTACACCCTCTGGGAAATTCATCTGGTCGGATGGGTAGAACACACCTTTGGAAAGGACCTCCACCGAGTAAGCCTCGGAGGCAAAGGCGCGCTCCAGCAGCTCCTTATGTTTTTTCGCTCCCTTCTTCAGGGCAAAAATGAAGTTTTCCCCATCGCTGACACAGTCGAAATTCAAAAGAAGCTTATCCTTCATTTCCTCTCTGTGCGCTGCGGCAAAGGAGGACGAGCCAACAAGTCCTACCTCCTCAAGGTCGAAGAATACGAAGGCTACACCCTCCCTCAAATCATAGGGTAAAGTAGTCATAATGTCAAGTAAAGTTGTCACACCGCTGGTATTATCGTTCGCCGTATGCTTATTTGCAGGACCTGCAAGAAGCAAAAACATTACCAAAAATAACATGAAATATCCAATAATCATAAGCAGGGCAAACACAACGTCGTCAGGTATCTCCACAAACGCCGACAGAGTCCCGAGCACCCACCCCGACAGAAAGCTCACAGCTACAATAGGAAGGAGTATGACCGCCGTGAGCAGGAGCTGATAAAGGATGTATATAAAAACGTTTTTGGGCGTAATGAAGTTCGGCAGGGGAAGCACAGGACAGGTATCGTAGTGCGCCGTATATACAACCCTTGCAGACTTCGGGTCGCCTATTACAATATTCTTTGCGCCAAAGGTTCCCTTTTCTACGTTAAAGGCGTAGCCCTCGGCTCTCGCAATTCCTTCTACGTATTCAATAAATGCAGACTTCTGCTTCTTAGTTTTTCTGACCTGGTATTTGTCAAAAACCACCCGTGTTGTTTCGGTCATAGTTCACCTCGTGAAAATTATTCCAACTAGATTATAGCAAATTGAAAATGCAAAGTCAACGGGTAAAAAGAAAATATGCGACCTTTACAAAAAAGCGCAAAAGACAAATAACCGCCCTATCTCGAATAATCAAGCGGCATAAACACCTCTTCCCCATTCCAAACGGAAGCGTCTTATTTGCCGACGTCTTGGGAGTATTGTTTCACCGCCGCGCGACGTAAAAGCTCCCCACACCGCGCGGCGGGGGGAGCCGAAAAATATTTTACCTATAAATCCTTTTGTTTTTCAGTCTGTCTATTTGACGTTTGGAGCGTTAGCCCTTCTCATTTTACCTTCACAAAATAGGGCAAAACGTCAATGGGTGCCGACACCGTGACGGTGCTGCCTCCGACGTATTCCACCTCTCCCCTGTAAAGCCATCTTCCCTCGGGGAGAACAACGCGGCGCTCGCGCTCGCCCTTGGTGATAACGGGAGCTACGAGAATATCGGAGCCCAAGAGGAATTGGTCGCAGATTTCCGCATAGCCCGAGTTCGGGTATTCGTACTCCATATGCCGCAAAACAGGCTCACCCGAACGGGCAGAGGCTCTGACCTCGTTCATTATATAATCCCCGAAGGCGGCGTGAAGCTTCGCCGCATCAAGGCACATTTTCTGATGCTCCGAGTTAAGTGCGCGCCAGGGAGCCCAAGAGAACTGAATCATCGGGAACAGCGCCGAGCATTGCGCCATTCTCACAAACAGCTCCTCGTCGCACTTAAAGCCGGGAATATATTTATTCGCCCACTCGCCGCCGCCAACCATATCGGGGCATATAAAGGGGTGACCCAGAAGTCCTTGGAGGAGAGCCGCAGGGAGAAGGGTGTTTATTCCCTTGTCCGTCCAGGAATGGTTTCTGTCCTGCAGACGGGATATTGCGCCCTTGCCGCCGCCCTTGTAGGTGTCCTTATATTCGTGATACTCAAACCTTTCGCCAAACTCGTTCCAGGCGATATTCAGCTCGTCAGGCGGGGTGTGGGTCTGGGTGCCGTTCTGTATATTCCCGGGGTTATACATCGCGATAATTCCGCCGTCCAGCTTAAAGCCGTCAACGCCGTAATCGTCCATAAGCCTTTGGAGCTTTGATGCAAGGAACTCTCTGTCCTCCTCGCGGCAAAAGTTGAAAATTGCGCTGAAGCCCTCCCACCATTTTACGATAGCAACCCTGCCGTCGTCGGTGCGAAGGAAGTATTTTTTGTCTCCCGCAGAGCCCACAAGCCCTGCCCTGTCGGGGTCAGCCGCCAGCACGAAATCCCTGCCGTCGCAGGTGTAGAGAGGTGTCACCCAAAGCATAACGGTAAAGCCGAGGGAGTGAAGCTCGTCAATCATACCCTTAGGGTCGGGGAACTTAGCAAAATCGAACTCCCACAGCCCGTACCTTGTGTGCCAGCCCTCGTCAATCATAAATATTCCCGGCGTGTAGCCGTTATCCACAAGCCCGTGAGCGTATTCCAGAACCCCCTTCTGGCTTTGGTTGTAGTCGTACTCCATCCAGGTGTTGTACTGCGCCGTCTTGAAGAACTTCTCGGGAGGGAGCTTGCCCTTGAATGGGAAATATTTTCTCGATACCGCAAGATATGCGTCGTGCAGAGTGTCGCCGCCGCGAGCGAGAACTATCTCCTCTTCGCTCTCAAGGTTAATTTCTCCCCCCGAGGCGGTAACCTTCATAGGCTTTTCCGACCAGATATACCTTCCGAGAGAGGAAATATACATCGGCATCGTCTGATTATAGCCGTAGTACATATCCAGCGTATAGCCTTCGGTTGCCCGACATATAGGAAGCTTGTCCGTCGTAGCCGACGAGCCGCCCCACCAATATTCGTTTTCAAGTATTTTTACCGAAAGCTTCATACTCCGTCCTCCGAGCTCTGCATTTGGGTTTTCTATCATTTATCATTTTAGCACAAATACTTTCCTAAAACCATTGATTTTTGCGTTATAAATATGTTAAAATGTTGTTTGAATAAGTAAAGAAAACGGAGGGGAGCCGGCGTGATAAACCTTATACCGAACAAAACCGAGGGGCAAAGCGGATTTATTCCTCTGACCGCAGGAGAGCATATCTGCCCAAGCTCCCACAGCTACGGACCGTATATTAGAGACCACTACATTATCCACTTTTGCCTGTCGGGAAAGGGCACGCTCTACAACAGCTCGGGCGCCCACCCCGTTGAGGGAGGCGAGCTGTTTATTATCAGAGAGGGCGAGGTGACGACCTATACCGCCGACGCTCTCGACCCCTGGCGATACGTATGGCTTGGCTTCGTCGGCGAGCGCGCGGCAGTCTTTGACACCTCACCCTGCGTAATGAAGGCACCTCGCGAGCTGACCGCAAGACTCCGTGAATACGTGGAGGACGGCGAATGCTCCTCCGACATTTACATATCCATTCTCTACGAGCTGACCTTCCGACTTTTCACGTCCACCGATGAATACACCGACACCCTCTCCGCTATTCGCAGATACATCAAATATCAGTATATGGAAGGCATTACGGCGGGGGGCGTGTCAAAATTATTCGGTTTTGAGCGCTCCTATCTATACAGAATTTTCAAGGCGAGATACGGCGTCGGAATTAAGGAATACCTCACAAGAGTGCGTATGGAGCACGCGCGCTCCCACCTTAATTTGGGCTACTCTGTGTCGGACGTGGCAGCTATGGTTGGATATAGCGACACCTTCAATTTTTCAAAGGCGTATAAGAAATATTACGGAGTATCACCCGTCAAGGATAAAGCTCCGCGGGAGGCGGAAAATGTGAGATGGGCTGAAGGTCGGCACAGCTGAAGCCTTCAACTCGGCGCGGAAAAACCTACGCCCTAACAGGACTGAAAAATCAGACCTTAAGTCAGAAAAGCAAACCTTAAGGCAAAAAAACAGACCTTAAGGCAAAACCAAACCTTAAGGCAAAAACAGACCTTAAGGCAAAAACCAAACCTTAAGTCGGCAATAATCGGCAGCCGCACTTGACATTCAACTCACCTTGTGCTAAAATACGTTTTGTCGGGCGCAAGGCGCGACGGAAAACAATATAACGATTAAAGTAATTAATTAAAAGGAGAAAAAATATGCTTTGGGAAGAGCTTAGACAGGACGAGTTCGCCGCTGCAATAGAAAGTTCAAAGGGAGTTTGCGTGCTACCCATAGGCTGCGTAGAGTCCCACGGAGTTCACCTGCCCCTGGCTTGTGACGTAATGCATGTTGCCCACCACGCGAAGCTTGCCGCACAGCGCGAGCCGGTTGTGGTTTTCCCCTCAATATACTTTGGTGAGAAGGCAGGCGCGGGAGAATACCCCGGCACCATAATTTTCCCCGAGTCTCTTATCCAGCAAATCCTCGAGCAATGCTGCAAGGAAATATACCGCAACGGCTTTAAGAAAATTATCATACTTAACGGCCACGGCGGAAACACAAATATGCTGAACAACTTCGCAAGAAGCAGCCTTCTCAAAAGGGCGGGATATATAGTTTTCGTGGCTAGTGCAGGACTTTTCGACTGCTCGCCCTCGAAAATTTTAAAACGGGTAAAGGATTTTCCCTACCTTACCGCAGAGGATATCCAGGTCCTGATGACCTATACAGCCTCATCAAAAAAGGACGGACACGGCGGCTTTATCGAAACGGGCTGGCTCCTTGATGCAAGGGCTGACCTTGTAAGAGTGGACCTTATGGGTGCGAAAAGCGGAAAAAGCACTCACGCGTGGGACGAGTTCGGCAAAAGAAAAATATATTCTCCCTTCAGCTGGATGGCAAACCACCCGGACTCCCTCGACTGCGACTACCACGAGGGCTTAAACGAGAGAATAGCAAGGGCTATGACCGAGCTTGCGGTAGAGAACGTAGCCGATATCTTCGCCTTTATCAAAAACGAAAATATATCTGAAAAATACTACGAAAGTTGGGCGGCAAAAAATCCGCTTATTTAAGCAAAAACCCATATTTTTCTAATAGTTGTTTACATTTTTCTTATAATATGAAAGCCTCGGCTATTTTTTAGCCGAGGCTCCTTTAGTTTGTTTTTAATTTAATTTCAGGCTTATCTTGCCGTCCGTTTTAGCTGAATTTGCAGCTTTTTGCCATTCGCTTTGGCTGGATTTGCAGCTTTTTGCCGTTCACTTTGGCTGGATTTGCAGCTTTCCTTGCCATTCGCTTTGGCTGGATTTGCCACTTTCCTCGCCGTTCGCTTTGGCTGGATTTGTCGCTTTCCTTGCCGTTCGCTTTGGCTGAATTTTCAGCTTTTTGCCGTCCGTTTTAGCTGAATTTGCAGCTTATCTCACGCTCATACCAAGGGTCTCGAGAGCTTTGGAAACAGCTTCAACGGTAGGAGCAAGCTCCGCCTTTGTAAGAGTTCTCTCCTTGGAAACAAAGGAGAAGCGGAGAGTTACGGTAGATATGCCGTCGCCCTCATAGGTGTCCTTAAGGACAATAGCGCCAAGAATATCACCTGCCGCAGCCTTAGCCGCAGCCTCTACCTCGGAGAACTTAATCTCGCCAATGTTAGCGGCGAAGGTCACGTCAATATCTATTGCAGGGAACTTGGAGGGCTCGGAGTACTTAACTGCGCCCGCCTTAATTGCCGCGAACCTCTCGGTGGATATTTCAAAGAAGGAGACCGCGCACTTCTTATCGATATTCTCAAGGACCGTAGGATAAGGCACCGAAAGGAAGCCTATCTTCTCCGAGTCAACAAGAACGTCGAAGGTGTTGACGGGATGCTCGAAATCGTAGTCGCAATCCGCGCTCACAAACTCACAGTCCTTGTGGAGAATGTCAGCCACAAGCTCACATACGGCATCTCTTGCCTTAAGGAAGAGTGTCTCCTCGCTCTCAACCTTGGAGAAGAACACACCGCCAAGCTTGTTCTGCTCGTCGCACTCGCCGTTTTCGCGAAGGCCTTCAACCGTATGACCTATCTCGAAAATACCGAAGCTGTCAGCGTAAGCTCTGTTTTCCTTCACAAAGGAAAGGAGGGTGGGTATCATAGTCCTGCGGATAATTGCGTGGTCGGGAGTCTGGGCATTGATAATCCTTACGTTCTCGGGAGTTTCAATACCAAGCTCGCGGTTTTTCTGAATGTCTGACCAGATGTAGGAATGAACCTCGTGCATACGGAAGCTCTTCACAAGAAGGTCCTTCATTCTGTCCTCGTCGGATTTGAGGATTTCCTTTCTCACGGGGAGAAGAGGGCTTTCGGCTGTGAATATTTCAAAGTTATCGTATCCGTAAATACGGGTAATCTCCTCAATAATATCAGCCTTAATAGTAACGTCCTTCGTCGCTCTCCAAGAGGGTACCACGGCGGTAAAGCTGCCGTCGCGCTCGGTCATCTTGAAGCCGAGGGAGGTAAGGGTCGTCATTATTCTTTCTACGGATATGTCTATACCCGTGTAGCGGTCTACGTACTTTTTGTCGAACTCAAGGGTTATAGTCTCGTAGCGTTTTACGTAAGCGTCGGTGAAGGAGGAAACTACCTCGCAGCCCTTGTCGCACTCGCAAAGAATAGAGAGAAGTCTCTCGGTTGCAACACGGCAAAGCTCGGGGTCGAGCATCTTCTCGTATCTCTGGGACGCATCGGTACGAAGTCCGAGACGTGTCGTAGTCTTACGCACCGAGATACCGTCGAAGGTCGCCGACTCAAGAAGGAGAGAGGTGGTGTCGTCCTCTATCTTGGACGCGTCGCCGCCCATAACGCCCGCGATAGCCACAGGCTCATCACCCGAGGTTATCATAAGCATATTTTCGTCAATATTTCTTTCAACTCCGTCAAGGGTGGTAAACTTAAGCCCCTCGGGGAAGGTCTGAACCTCGATTTTATCGACCTTCGCGTTATCGAAGGCGTGCATAGGCTGACCCAGCTCCATCATAACGTAGTTTGTAAGGTCGGCTAAGAAGTTAATAGCGCGGGAGCCGCAGTAGTAAAGGCGGATACGCATTTCCACAGGGCTCACCTTACGGGTAACGTTCCGAACCTTAATAGCCGAGTAGCGGTATACAAGGTCGGTAGCCTTCACGTCTACCTCAACGGCAGGAAGGGAGGCAAACTCGGACACGTCAAGGCACTTAGGCGCCTTCAGCTCTCTGCCCGTAATGGTTGCGAACTCTCTCGCCATACCGTAATGGCTCCAAAGGTCGGGGCGGTTGGTGAGGGACTTGTTGTCTACCTCGAAGATAATATCGTCTATGGGATAAACTTCCTTAATATCTGTTCCGAGAGCTACGTCCTCGAAAATCTCCATAAGACCCGAGTGGTCGTCGCTGATGCCAAGCTCAGCCTCGGAGCAACACATACCGTAGGACATATATCCCGCAAGCTTCCTCGGAGCAATAGTAATCTCGCCTATTCTGCCGCCAAGGGTAGCGAGAGGAACCTTCATTCCCTCTCTTACGTTAGGCGCGCCGCAGACGATATCCACAACCTCGTCACCCTTGTCCACCTTAAGGAGGTGGAGCTTTTTCGACTCGGGGTGGTTCTCAACCGAGAGGATTTTCGCCACGACGATGCCGGATATATCCGCGCCCTTTTCAATTATATCCTCAACCTCTGCGGTTGAGAGGGTGAAGTTACGAATAAGAGCCTTTCTGTCAAGCCCCGAGAGGTCAACGAAATCTCCTATCCAATTCATAGATAAAAACATACCGAAACCTCCTTATATAGACTTGAACTGAGACAGTGCCTTAAGGTTGCCGCTGTTGAAATCGCGGATATCCTTAACGCCGTACTTCATCATAGCAAGACGGGTGAGACCGAGACCGAAGGCAAAGCCCGAATACTTCTCGGTATCAATGCCGCCCTCGCGAAGCACGTTGGGGTGAATCATACCGCAGGGGCAAAGCTCAAGCCAGCCCGAATTCTTGCAGGAGGGACAACCCTCACCGCCGCAGATTTCGCAGTTGATATCAAG
>JAFUPM010000073.1 GCA_017481225.1 Clostridia bacterium | reverse complement strand
GTCTTGGTGTCGGTTATGAAGCTGTCGAAGGGATGCTTCGAGCCGTCAGCCTGGGGCTCACGGAGGGGTGCGGTCTGGGGAGTAGCTATGTAGCCGGGACCGATGCCGTTGCACTGAATGTTGTACTGACCGTACTCGGAGGCGATGTTTCTGGTGAGCATCTTAAGTCCGCCCTTTGCAGATGCGTAAGCGGAAACGGTCTCGCGTCCGAACTCACTCATCATAGAGCAGATGTTTATAATCTTACCTGCGCCCTTCTTAATCATAGAAGGGATAACTGCCTTGGATACGATGAAGGGAGCGTTAAGGTCAACGTCGATAACCTGTCTGAACTCGGAAGCCTTCATTTCAATCATAGGAATTCTCTTGATGATGCCGGCATTGTTTACGAGAATGTCGATAACGCCGACCTCCTTCTCTATCTTAGCTACAAGCTCGTTTACCGCATCCTCGTCGGTAACGTCGCATACGTAGCCGACAGCATCAATGCCGTCTGCCTTGTAGGATGCAAGTCCTCTGTCAACGAACTCCTGCTTGAGGTCGTTGAAAACAATCTTTGCGCCTGCCTGTGCCATACCCTTTGCGATAGCGTAGCCTATGCCGTAGGATGCGCCTGTAACGAGAGCAACCTTGCCCTCAAGGCTGAAATTCTGTGTGTTTGCCATTTTTGTATCTCCTTTTAATTATTTATTAACGTAGTGGATATCTTTCCCACAATTTACTCGCGCGGAGCGCGAATATTACTTGTTCGACGGACACATAGACGCTCGTTGCCTCACTAATCCGTCGCTTCGCTCATTATTCGACCTCAAAGAGGTTTATATGACGACCTCGAAGAGGTTTATATCACGACCTCAAAGAGGTTTATATCACGCCGCAGAGGCGGCATATCTTCCGCCTTATCTCAGCTCACGGGTTTCGATATGGTCCATATCGGTGAACTCCTGGTTTTCACCGCACATAGCCCAGATGAAGGAATAGTTTCTCGTGCCGACGCCCGAGTGAATGGACCAAGAGGGCGAGATAACCGCCTCCTCGTTGTGCATTACTATGTGACGGGTTTCCTTAGGCTCGCCCATCATATGGAATACGGCATCACCCTCTGCCATATCGAGGTAAAGGTAAACCTCCATACGTCTGTCGTGCGTGTGGCTGGGCATAGTGTTCCAGTTAGAGCCCACCTCAAGCTGAGTGAGACCCATCGCAAGCTGGCAGGACTTCATTACCTCGGGGTGTATGTACTGATTAATAACTCTCTTGTTGCAATCCTCAACGGAGCCGCAGGGCACCTTGCGCGCCTTGGTGATATCAATTTTTACAATAGGATATTCGGTGTGCGCAGGGCAGGAGGTCATATAGAACTTTGCGGGATTATCCTTATCAACGCTCTTGAACTTCAGCTCCTTGTGTCCGCGTCCGACGTAGATGCCGTCACGGGGGTTCATTTCGTAAACCTCACCGTCAATGGTGATAATTCCCTTACCGCCGATATTGATACAGCCAAGCTCGCGGCGCTGGAGGAAATAATCTGCGGCAAGCTCCTTGCCTGCCTCAAGTCTGAGCTCTGCCATAACAGGCATCATACCGATGACAATAATTCTGTCAATATGGCTGTAGACCATTCTTACGTTATCCTTAGTGAAGAGGTTCGCAATGTGGAACTCCTCTCTCAATCTGTCAGTAGTATAATACTTGACGTCCTTTGCATTAGCGGCGTCTCTTACTTCCATACCTTCAATCTCCTTTTTAATATATTTACCGTAAATTTCCATCTGCGACAGCGCCGCAAATGACAGTGAGCCGTCCTCAAGTCTTTGCTGCTTCAGCCCTGTCAGCCTCACGTATTCCGTGCGCTTGGGTTCGAAGGTTACCTCCTGGCCTTCGTCTGTTCCGCGAAGGGCTGTATGTACCCTCGTTCCGTCGGAAAACTCCAGGTCTGCTTCCTTCCAATAGGTGTCGTGGGGGAAGTCGGCGCGAATGAAAATCGCAACACGGGTCACCTCTACCTCACATCCGAAGTGAATTTCAAACTCCAAATCCTCTCTCAGTCCGCCACCCCAGGAATGGTAAGGATATGCGCCGTGGCCGTGGTTCTCCGTGATGCCGTCGATGGCATTTCGCTCGAAGAAGCAGGGGTCCTCACGGGTGACGAAGTTCGCCTGCGCGTGGGGGTAGTACTTCGAAACGTTGTGTCTGTCGTGGGAGTTGAGCGAAATAAGCCTCTCTCCGTATATCTCCGCCTCTGTGGGCTCGGAGATGACGATGCGGTGGGAGTCGCCCGAGAATGCTCCCGGAGCATAGCAGGCGCGAAGCTCGCGACCCATAGGAACTACGAACTCAAAGACACCGTCGGGAAGGTAGACTATGGACTCGGCGAGAGTTTCGTCCAACTTCATTTTAACAAATTCGCAATCGGAAAGCTCAAGCCTATACTTGTCGCCCTCCTCGTACTCGCACTCAACGCGCTCGTCAATTTCCCTGCCGTATGCCTTGAATTTGACGTCGCCGTTTTGGCGAATAAGCTTAAGGTTAATTATGGTAATCCCTCCTTTACCTTAATTTATTTTTATATTTTTTCAAAAATTAGCCAATTTAATAATAACATATAATTCAGGATAAATCAAGGCTTTTGGCGGTTTTTTTCGCGCTCTTTGGAGTCCATTTTTTTATTTCTTCGGTGAACTAAACGGTTACTTCCGAGCAAGCTCCAAGCACCGACAAAAAGCTACCAACAGATACTGTATCGCATAAGTTAAGGACCTGTGCAATACTGCAGAGGTCCTTTTGAAAATTATTTGGTTTCCGGGTAATTACTTATAAAAGCAATTATTCAAAGTAAACGGTGACGAAATAGGTGTCTCCGTTAACGTAGTCGAGAGTTTTAGCTTCTACGTTGTTGTAGCCGCCATAGCTTTTGGGTGCATAGAGCTTGCCGTTGACCTCTACTACGAACGCCTCAACCTCAAAGTCGGGTATCCACTTCGAAATAGCCGTATCACCTGCAAGAAGGTTAATATAGTTTCCGTTCTCTACGATATTAAGGTAGGTTTTAACTCCGTCCTTCATAAAGTAGAAGTAGTAGCTGCCCTCTCCTGCATCCTCCATATAGAATACAGCTGCCATAGCCTCATCGGAGGTAAGGTTCCAGCGGAACTCTTTTCCTGTGACGGTGGTGCCGTCAAGATACTGCATAGCACCCTCTGCATTGGCAAAGCCGAGATAGAAAGCCATACCCGTCATATCGGGAAGCTCGGGGTTTTCGGGTGCATCGGGAGTCTCGGGGGTCTCGGGTATTTCCTCACCGCCCTCGCTGTCGAATGCAAGCGTAAGGTGAGCATAGAAGGGCTCGTTTGCAACCTTTACAGGGCCAAGCGTAGTATAGCTCATATCGTTTCTCGTGCCGATAACGTACGCTACACCGTCAACGTCAGCTACGAGTGTTTTAAGCTCGCTGTCATAGGTGTAAACGGTGGAAGCCTCGCCGCCGTATACCGAGTTAACGTGAGTGCCGCTTACTACAACGTTAAGATAGGTTTTGTTACCGTCTATGACGCCGTAGAGATAGTAGCCGCCCTCGGCAGCCTCTACGTAGAACTGAATTGCTTCAGCCACGTTCTCGGTGGTGCCGAGATAATAGGTGCTTGCCATCTGTCCGTTTACGTAGTAGATGCCACCCGTGTTGCCCTGCACAAATGCAAGATTGTAGGCGGTGCCTACAACGGGGTCAGCTGCAGGTATTGTGGGAAGCTCGGGCTCCTCGGGAACTGTAGGAGTATCCTCACTGCCCTCGCCGGGAGTAAGCTCATAGAGCCAAACGTCCTTAAGCTGAACGGTGCCGTTATATTTACCGATAATGCCGTAAACTCTGACGGTGTCGCCTACTGCGGGCTTAACGTCAAGTGAGTCATACCTTACGGCGCCATCACCGCTGTAGAAGCCGTAAATGTAGATAACGTTGCCTTCACTGTCGGTAATGTTCATATTACCCCAGGTTTCACTGAATATTTCAGCTACAACGCCCGTGACGTAATACTTACCTTCGGTGTAGACGTTGTGTTCCTTAGCCGCGCCAACCGCAATAGCCTCGGGAATTGTAAGCTCGCTGTCCGCCTCGGGGTCTGCAGGAGTGTCAGGCTGGTCGGGAGTGTCGGGAGTATCGGGCTCCTCAGAGGAGTTTACGGGGAAAACGGTAACAACGTAGGTGGTAGCCTGGTCTGCAAGATAGTCGAGAGTCTTTGCTTCTACGTTAGTGTAGCCGCTGTAGTTTTTGGGAACGTAAAGTGCGCCGTTGACCTCTACTACGAACGCCTCAACCTCATCGTTGGGAATCCATACGGATATGGGTTCTGCTCCTGCGAGAAGGTTAATATAGTTTCCGTTCTCTACAATATTCAGATAGGTTTTTACGCCGTCCTTTATGAAGTAGACGTGGAAGCCGCTGTTGTCGCTTGCATATTCAAGATAGAATACAGCCGCCATAGCCTTGTCG
>JAFUPM010000072.1 GCA_017481225.1 Clostridia bacterium | reverse complement strand
TAAATGACTTACACAGATTAATAGAGTCAATAATATCATCAACGACGAACACCTTCGCAAACAGACCCATCATAGAGAAAAGACCTCTCTCCGCATTGAAGAGAACACCCCCGTCGACAAAGTCCATAAAGGTTGCCGCCGCTATAAGGAAGTCGGTTATAAGCAGAGCCGTTCCCACGTTCATGCTTGTATGCTTTTTCAGCACCAGAGCCACAATATCAGTACCGCCCGAGGACGCCTTACATTTAAAGATGACAGCCGAGCCTATACCCGTCAATAGTACCGCGTAAACCAGCTCTAAAAGAGGATAACCCGTCAGCGGCTCCGTAATAGGGAAGAGAAGCTCAAGGACCCAGTTTTCAAGGGACATCATAAGCGAGCAATATATGGTTAGTCCGCCGCACTCGCGCCCAAGTACCAGAACGCCCACGATAAGCAGTATAACGTTTATCACCAGCATATACGTAGCCTGAGACATTACGGGCAGCATATTTGCGAGTATGATAGACAAGCCGCTGACACCGCCCGTAGCGAAGCCGTTAGGCGCCTTGAAGAAATAAATTCCCACCGCCATCAATAGAACGCCAAGGTTCAGAAAGCTCCAATATTTAACCTTTTCGAATACCGTTTTTTGACCTATATCCATAGCTATCTCCTCTGCGGATTATCCATAGTATTGGGTTGTACAAAATTTTGTACACTGTATTTATTATACACCTAAATCCGCAAATGTCAATAGCAAAAGAAAAAATGTTATTTATTTACTCCAAAGAGCCAAACACCGCCCACTCCACTTGACAAAAGCACCCATTCGTGGTAAAATATTTCTTGTAAAAATCCAAAATAATTCTTGCTAAAATATAATGTATGCCCTGAATAACAGGGAAAACGGAAGGATAATCTATGATACCCGAAGTAACCTTACAGCGCGCCGCCTACCTTCGCGAGCAAATAGAGATAAACTCCCGTCTGTACTACGAGGCAGACGCGCCGAAAATTTCGGATTACGAATACGATATGATGTTCCGCGAGCTTACTGAGCTTGAGGAGCAGTACCCCGAGCTTCGCACCCCCGACTCGCCTACGCTTAGAGTCGGAGGCAAGGCTCTTGATAAATTTGAGAAGGTCTCCCTCTCCGTGAGAATGGGCAGCCTCACCGACGTCTTTTCCTTCGAGGAGCTTTCCGCCTTTACCGACAGAATGAGCGACGCTCTCGGAGAAGTTGAATACTCCGTAGAGCCGAAAATTGACGGCTTATCCGTCGCCTTGATTTATAGGGACGGCGTATTCGTGAAGGGTGCCACCCGTGGCGACGGACTTGTAGGAGAGGACGTTACCGAGAACCTCCGCACCGTAAGGTCCATACCCCTTCGCTTAAGCGAGCCCTTGCCCTACCTTTGTGTCAGAGGCGAGGTATATATGCCGAAGCGGGTATTCGAGGAGCTGAACTGCGCCCGTGAGGCGGCAGGCTTGCAGCTGTTTGCCAACCCTCGCAACGCCGCCGCAGGCTCCCTGCGCCAGCTTGACCCGAAGATTGCAGCCTCCCGTAGGCTGGATATACTCATATTCAACCTCCAGGACGGTGAGCTGTATACCGACGGCAGGGTGTGTAAAACCCATTCCGAAACCCTGAGCCGTCTTTCCGAGCTTGGCTTCACCACCGTAACCGACAGAATAGTCGCCAAAAGCTACGGTGAGGTAGAGAAGCACATAGCCTACCTCGGTGACTCCCGTGACCGCCTCGCCTTCGATATGGACGGCGCGGTAGTTAAGCTAAACGACCTTGAGAGCAGAGTTAAGGTAGGCGAGGGCAGCAGCACCCCCAAATGGGCAGTTGCCTATAAATATCCGCCCGAGGAGCGCGAAACCAAGCTTTTATCCGTAGATATCCAGGTGGGCAGAACGGGAGTCCTTACCCCCACGGCGAACCTCGCCCCCGTAAGGCTCGCAGGCACCACCGTCTCCAGAGCCACCCTCCACAACGCACAGTTTATCTCCGAGCTTGACGTCCGTATAGGCGACACCGTCGTGGTCCGCAAGGCAGGAGAAATTATCCCCGAGATAGTCCGTTCCGTACCCTCGGCGCGTGACGGCAGCGAGATAAAATTTGAAATGCCCGAATTCTGCCCCTCCTGCGGAGCCAAGGTTATCCGCGACGAGTGCGGCGAGGGCGCGGCAACCCGTTGCGTTAACCCCGCTTGCCCGGCGCAGACCGCAAGAGGTATAACTCACTTCGCATCCAAGGGCGCAATGAATATCGACGGACTCGGTCCCCAGGTTGTGGAGCTTCTTCTCGCCAGCGGCAAAATCCGCGACATCTCCGACCTCTACACCTTGAAGGCTACGGACTTAGAGGGACTTGAGAGAATG
>JAFUPM010000007.1 GCA_017481225.1 Clostridia bacterium | reverse complement strand
TGTGCTTATTTCGTGTTGTTCAATTTTCAATGATCAAGTGCCACCCAAGAGATTTTCGTCTCTCTCGCAAGTCGGCTTTCCTATTATACTACAATCTTTCCTCCTTGTCAATACCCTTTTTAAAAATTTTTTGGATTTTTTCGCAAATCGCCGAATTTACTGTTAAGTTTAACATTTTTTCGACTATTTTTTGTGCAAATTGACAAAACACGGTGAACTTTCTGTTACTTTTAGAAATATTTGTCTTTAGGTATTGACTTTATTTTAGGGTGGGTGTATAATACCATTAGCACTCGTGAGTGTAGAGTGCCAACGTTTTTAGCGCTCCTTGTGCATTGAGTCGGCGCGTTACTTTTGCTTTGCGCACCGACATGCTTAAAAGCTTCTTGCACAGGGATAAATAATAAGGCTCAAAAGCATTTGCATCGAAAAAATACCAAATTCACACAGGATAAACAATTAAGCTGAAAAGCATTTTACGGAGGCTATATAATAATAATGAAGAAAAAGCAATTCAAAACAGAATCAAAAAAGCTGCTGGATATGATGATTAATTCCATCTATACCCACAAGGAAATCTTCCTGCGCGAGCTTATTTCCAACGCGAGCGATGCCCTCGACAAGCTCTATTTCCGTTCGCTGACCGATTCAAGCGTTGTCCTTTCCCGTTCCGACTACTCAATAAACCTTGTAGCGGACAAGGAGGCAGGCACGCTGACCGTTATCGACAACGGCTGCGGTATGACGGCAGACGAGCTGGAGAGCAACCTCGGCACAATTGCGAAAAGCGGCTCCTTTGAGTTCAAGCGCGACAACGAGCAGGGCGAGGACGTGGACGTAATAGGTCAGTTCGGCGTTGGCTTCTACTCCGCGTTTATGGTTGCCGACAAAATCACGGTGCGCTCCAAGGTGTACGGAGAGCCGACGGCTTACGTCTGGGAGTCCGAGGGAGCAGACGGCTACACTATCGCTGAATGTGACAAGGAAACCTTCGGTACCGAGATTACCTTATATATTAAGGATGACACAGATGAGGAAAAATATTCCGATTTTCTCGACGAATACAGAATTCGCGGACTTATCAAGAAATATTCCGACTATATTCGCTACCCCATAAAGATGGCGGTGACAAAATCCCGCAAAAAGGAGGAGAGCGACGAGTACGAAAGCTACGTCGAGGTGGAAACCTTAAACAGCATGGTTCCCCTCTGGAAGCGACCCGCAAGCGAGGTGACCGAGGAGGAGTATCGCGCCTTCTACACCGAGAAGTTCTTCGACTACCAGGCGCCCGCTAAGGTCATAACTCAGAGGTCGGAGGGCACCGCAACCTTTACCGCCCTTATGTTCATTCCTTCTCACGCGCCCTTCAACTACTACACCAAGGACTACGAAAAGGGCTTGGAGCTGTACTCAAGCGGCGTGATGATTATGGAGAAATGCTCCGACCTTCTCCCCGACTACTTCAGCTTCGTGAAGGGCTTGGTGGATTCCTCCGACCTTTCGCTGAACATTTCCCGTGAGATGCTCCAGCACGACAGGCAGCTCAAGGTTATCGCCAAGGCAATTGAGAAAAAGATTAAGAGTGAGCTTGAGAAGATGATGGAGGCTGACCGCGAAAGATACGAGAAGCTTTTCGATGCCTTCGGCATACAGCTCAAATACGGCCTCTACACCGACTACGGTATGCACAAGGACGTTCTAAAGGACCTGCTTCTGTTCAAATCCTCAAGCGGCAAAAAGTACGTTTCCCTGAAGGAATACGTAGACGCTATGAAGGAGGAGCAGAAGGCAATCTACTATGCGGCAGGAGAAAGCGTTGAGAGAATAGAGCTTCTGCCCCAGGTGGAAAGCATGAAGAGCCGCGGCTTTGAGGTGCTTTATCTCACGGATGACGTGGACGAGTTTGCCCTCAAGATGCTCGGAAGCTACTCGGAGAAGGAGTTCAAGAACGTCACCGCCGAGGACCTCTCACTTGAAAATGACGAGGAGCGCGCGGCACTGGAGGACGAGAATAAGAAAAACGAGGATATGCTCACCTTTATGAAGGAGGCTATCGAAAACGTCTCGGGTGTAAGGTTCACAACCTCTCTGACAAAGCACCCCGTGTGCCTCAGCTCCGAGGGCGAGCTTTCGGTGGAAATGGAGAAGGTGCTGAAGAAGATGCCGGGCAGCGACGGACAACTCCCCAAGGCGCAGATTACCCTTGAGATAAACCTTTCCCACCCCATAGCCGACAAGCTCAAATCACTCTACAAGTCCGACAAGGACACCCTTGCAAAATACTCCAAGCTTCTCTACTCTCAGGGCTGCCTTATCGGCGGGGTAGGCGTAGAAAATCCTGCAGAGCTTTGCGAGCTTATTTCCGAGCTTATGGTAAAATAACAAGGTTTTTGCAAACAATTATTGTCATATTCTGGATTTTTCAGTAAAATTTAAGAACGGGATAGCGTGGCGCTCTCAATGGAGTATCACGCTATCCCGTCTTTTATTGTGTTAATCAATTTGCGCTCCGAAGGATTTCGCCGTTGGGTCAATTTTTTATTACTTTAATCAATTTGCACTTTGGAAGATTTCTCCGTGGGGTCATTTTTTTATTGCCTTAATCAATTGCATGTTGGAAGATTTCTCCGCAAGGATAAAATCCTTAAAGCAAGGGGGCGAAAATTCTGATAACGTTCTTAAAGAGCCACTCGTTAAGGGTGAGCTTTGATTTCCTCTTATCCATTTTCTCCGACTCGTTTAAGGTCAGCAAGAATTCGTCTCTCGCCACTTCAACGGTTGGTGTCTTATACATCCAGACGGCGCACTCAAAGTGGTGAACGAGGCTTCTGTAATCGAAGTTTATAGTTCCGACTACGGCGTAAGCATCGTCACACACGAAGGTTTTCTCGTGGATAAACCCCGGCTTATACTCGTAAATTTTCACTCCCGCATCTATGAGGTGGGGATATGAGCTTTTGGTCATTACCTTGACAATCTTCTTGTCTGCGACACCCGGCGTCACAATACGCACGTCAACTCCGCGCAGGGCTGCGTTGGACAATGCCTCCGTCAGCTCGTAGTCAATAATCAGATACGGCGTTGTGATGTATACGTACCGTTCAGCCTGGTTAATAAGGTTAAGGAAGGCATTCTTACCGACGGGTCTTTTATAAGCGGGGGCAGGTCCTGAGCCGAAGGGAAGATAATATCCGCCGTCGGGCTCCTCGGCACTCTTAACCGAGGAAAGGTAAGACTCGTAGTCGCTGATGGTCCGACAGGTATAATCCCACGAGGAAAGGAAGAGCTTCAAAAGCCCCTTAACGGCATCTCCGGAGAGCCTTATTCCTCCGTCCTTCCAATAGCCGAAGCGGCTGACTCGGTTCACGTATTCGTCGGCAATATTTACGCCGCCCGTATAACCGACTCTGCCGTCAACGATACAGATCTTCCTGTGGTCGCGGTTGTGGTGAATTGCCGATACGTGTGGGGTAACTCTGTTAAATCTATACGCCTTTATCCCCTCGCGACGAAGAGTTCTCTCATATCTCGGGGGCAGCGTTTTAGCGCAGCCGATATCGTCATAAAGAAGCCTTACCTCAACGCCTGCGGCAGCCTTTTGCTTCAGTATAGTGTGAATTTCGTCCCACAAAGCGCCCTCGTCTATAATGAAATATTCGAGGAAAATGTACTTTTCCGCAGAGCGAAGGTCCGCCATCATATCGGAAAACAGCTTCTCTCCCGTTGGGTAAAAATCCGAACGGCTGCCTCTGTAAAGCTCCGCAGGAGTGTAATCGTTCATCAAGGCGTAAACCTTGCCTGCGGCAAGTCGGCTGTCCTCCGCAATTGCCGAAAGGTTATCGTCCTCGACTCCCTTGCCCTTCAGCATCTCGAATATTCCGCCGAGGAGCTTGGCCTCGCCTCTTGACATTCTGCGGTGGTAAAACAGAACGTAAAGAAGGGGACCGAAAACGGGAACAGCCATTATGACGAATACCCACGGCACCTTGTACTCGGGATTCGCGTCCTTATTCACAAGGCTTAAGAAGGCGGCTATCTCGATGACGAGCAAAGCCGCAAAAAGATATACCGTTGATGCAAAATTGCCGAACAGCATATAGGCTATAAGCGCTATTTCAATTCCTATTAATACAGCTGAAATTGCATATCTTGAAACGACAGTTCTTAGGAGTCTTTTCATTATTCTCGCCATCTTTTAACCTCCTTTTTGGTTAGATATGACAACTATTCTTTGCAAAATCAGTTTTTATTGTATTCCTCACCGTCTACGTAATCCTCGAAGCGTCCGATACCTACAAGGTCATCTACGGGAAGTGAGAAGATTATTGCCCCACCCTCGGTTTTAAGTCCTGCGGCATCTCTCACGGCCTCCATAATCTTCGATTTATATTCTCTTGTGGTGAGGAAGAATACGCTATCGGTTTCCTGGTCAATAGTGGTACCTATTGCCTGCTCCGCCTTCGCATTGTTAATGCTCCTTGAATGGAACACGGTGGCACCTGTTGCGCCTGCGGCTCTTGCTGCCTCAATAGATACGTCGGTGTATTTTCTGTTTACTACTGCTATTACAAGCTCGTGCATACGGTTTTTCTCCTTCTTTTTGGATATGGGCGCCCTTGGCTTCGGCGAATCAAGCTTCGCTTCTCCCGAGAGGATTGCGTCGTTTATTATGTTGGATATTCCCGAGAGGGGAACCGTGAAGGCGATACCCCTTCCCACAAGGTACAGCTTAAGTCCGTGACCTATTGCACTCAATATATTATGCTCAGCCATACCGGGAATAAGCGAGAAGGTTACTCTCTTCTCAATTTCGTTAAATCCGAAATAGGACATATAGCTGGACCTTGCCGTTCCGTAGCCGATACCCGAAAAATGCACGGCGGTGGCGCACTCGTTGACTATCTCTGAGAACTTATCCTCGTCCTCTTTATGTATTATACCGACGAGGAGCTTTACGCGCTTTTCAGCTTCATTTTTTCTCATTTATCCCCGTCCTCCTTTTTTGCTTTTAAAACGTAGGTGCGCTTCTGCTCACCCGACTCGTAGCCATAGTCAATGAAGGTCTCGCTTGCAGATACGAAGCGGCGAACTCTGCGCTCAGACTTAAGTCTGTAAACAAATCCGCAAATCTGTATGGAAATTATAGGCGCCATAGCAACCAGCGCAACACAGCCGAAGGCGTCCGTCATAACGTTGCCGCCCAGGGCGTCGCAGGCTCCCATACAAAGAGGGAGAACGAAGGCGCTCATCATAGTACCGCTTGCAACTCCGCCCGAGTCAAAGGAAATACCGACGAAAATTTTCGGAACGAAGAAGCTCAGAGCCAGGGCTATTGCGTAGCCGGGAATAAGTATCCACATAATATCGAGTCCCGTAATAATTCTGACCGCCGCAAGTCCGAGAGCCGCCGCCACACCTATGGAAAGTCCAAGGCCTGTGGTTTTGCCCTTTATTGCACCTGCGCTCATGCTTTCTACGAGCTTGTTAAGCACGTACACCGAGGGCTCTGCCTTAACTATGAAATAACCGAGCAGCATACTGATAGGGATTAAGGGTATGCCGTTAAAGTAGCCCGCAAGGCTGTAGCCGATAGCCGTGCCCGTAGGTACGAAGCCGACGTTTGCGCCGGTTAAGAATATGGCAAGTCCAACGAATACGTACACGATACCAACCGTAAGCCTTATAACCTGCTGCTTTGTAAAGGCGCGTGTCATAATCTGGAATATAAGAGCGAAAACGGCAATGGGAAGAAGCGCCGCCAAAACCTCGGGTGCATACTTTGCAAAGCCCTCCGCGTACTGAACAATGCCCTCTCTGGTATCCGCAATAGGCGTCATAACCGAGGGTATGTAGCTGCCGCCTTCAACGCCCATTACTATTCCGAGAACAAGAACGGAGATTATAGGACCGATACTGCAAAGTCCCGTAATGCCGAAGGAGTCGTCGCGGTTATCAGCACTGGTTTTTGCCGCTGAAACACCCGCACCGATAGACATTATGAAGGGAACAGTCATAGGTCCCGTGGTAACTCCGCCCGAGTCAAAGGCTAAGGTTTTAAAGCCCTCGGGAAGGAAGAAGGAAAGAATGAATGCCACGGCGTAGAAGCCTATCATAAGATACTTCAAGTTCCAGCCGAGAATTATTCTCAGTACGGCAATAAGCAAGAACACTCCAACGCCCACGGACACCGTGAGAATAAGAAGTGTCGGGTCTATTCCTTCGCCCACCTGAGTTGCAAGTATCTGAAGGTCGGGCTCGGATATGGTTACGATAATACCTATTATAAAGCTGACGAAGGCTATAAGCCAGATTTTGCCCGAGCCTGCCGTGACGCTACCGATTTTTGAACCGAGAGGCTGCATTGACATTTCGGCTCCTGCCGTAAATAAGCTCATTCCCACGACCAGACACACGACACCCATAACGAAGAGTATCATATCTCCCGCAGGAAGCGGCACTATAGTAAAGCTAAGTGCCAAAACGATGAGCGCTATCGGCAGAACCGACTTCAGCGACTCAATAATCTTATCCTTAAATAAACTCAAAACATACCGCCTTTTCTTAACACGGGTTGCCCCTAATTGCATTTTTTGCCGCAAACACCTCGATATTTGCCGCCTGATTTTCGCCTCAATTTTTTGCATCAGAGCCACCACAAGCTCCGATAAAGTCACTACCTCATATAGCTTTCAATTGTCTCTTTAATTAGTGCCGCCGTGATTTTAAGCTCCGAGAAAAATTCTCTCGCACTCACGCGCAAGCCACCTGCTCCCAAAATAACCAGCTGCTCCTGCAGGTCGCTTGTGACGACTCTGACGGTATGCTCACCCGAAATATCGTGGGTCGTGCGCTCAATATACGCGTCGGCGGTCTGCTTTTCCTTAGTATAAACCACCTTGACGTTACCGAATCTCTCAACGCTTCCCTCGCCTCCCGTGCGTTTGTATGCGTCAAACACAACTATGGCAAGGCAACGCTTGAAGGACGAGTAATCGCACATCATTCGCACAAGGGCGTCTCGCGCTCTGCCTATATCAGCCTCTGCCGCGCGGCGAAGCTCGTCAATTGCAAATATGAAGTTATATCCGTCTATTATTACGTAGTCGTCACCCTTGGGCTTAAGCTTTCCGGGTCTTGGCTGCGTGGGGGCTGTTTTTGCCGAATTCTCGACACGCTCCGGCACGTAACGGGGTTTTATCTTACCGTAAGTAGCCTCAAAAATGCGCATCAGCTCCTTGTCCTCATCTACCCCCTTGCGCTCTCGCTCCTTAACTGTGGGATCCGCCGTCGCGGTATCAACCGTGGTCTCGCGCCTTGTTCCCTGAGGTGTCAGATGCATAAGCGAGTCAGCCTCATACCAAGGCACCGAATAGCCGGCACCCCCCTTGCAGAACACCGACCCCGCAGGGTTTCTCTCGTCAAGCTCCGGGTCATATCCGCGCTCGGCAATTACCTCGTCGGGGTTGTGGCAGGGCGCATAGGGTCCAACCGTCAGGGCGATGCTGCCCTCGCCTCTCGTATATGCCCGAAGCTCCTTCGCGTAAGAACGCATAGTAAAAACAGGGCAATTGCCCTCGAGAATTACCGTCTCTCCCTCAAACCTCGGAGCATCGCACACGCCGTGCATATTGGTTATATCGTTCATCGCTCTGCCAAGAGAGTCCTTCGGCAGAGTCAAAAGAAAATCAAAGGTAGGCTCAAGCAGCACACAGTCCGTCTTCATCAATGCCTGCCTCACAGCGCGATAGGTCGCCTGCCTGAAATCGCCGCCCTCGGTATGCTTTATATGTGCTTTGCCCGCAGTCAGAGTAATCTTAACGTCGGTAAGGGGCGACGCGGTAAGAACGCCTCTATGTACCCTCTCCTCGATATGTGTCATAATCAGCCTTTGCCAATTGAGGGCAAGGGTGTCCGTCGGACATTCGGTTGCCGTAATAATTCCCGTCCCCTCGGGGGCAGGCTCTATACGCAAATGCACCTCCGCATAATGGCGAAGCGGCTCGAAATGCCCGGCTCCGTACACGGTGTCCCCTACGGTTTCCTTATACAGTATCGCACCCTCGTCAAAGCCGACCTTAACGCCGAACCTCTCCTCTATTACCGAGCTTAAAACCTCAAGCTGTATATCTCCCATAAGCCTTACTCTTATCTCGTGAGTCCTCGGCTCATAGGTCATCGAAAGGCTGGGGTCCTCCTCGGTAAGTGCGAGAAGCTTCATATACGTTTCGTATGGGCTGACCTCCTTTGGCAGCACCATTCTGTAATCAAGCACCGGCTCAAGAAGCGGCTCTCTCGTAGGCTCAAAGCCTATGCCGTCTCCAACCTTGGTCGCCCTCGGTCCAAGGACCGCGCAAACAATCCCAGGCGGAACGGCTCCGACGCTCTTATATTTTTCACCTGAGTAAATACGTATCTCCTCCACCTTCTCGGGTGTGGGCTCGCCGTACTTGTCTTTAAGCATCAGCACGTCCTTGTTTTTCAGCGAGCCGCCGGTGATTTTAAGATAGGTTAGCCTTTTTCCGTCCTTGTCTCTGGCAATTTTATATACAACAGCGCCGAACATTCTTTCGGGATAGTCGGGCGCACTTGTAAATCTGTCTATAAGCGACAAAAGCTCGTGGACTCCGCGCAGCTTCAAGGCAGAGCCGAAAAGGCACGGGAACACCCTGCCTCGTAATATGGCGTCTCGAATTGCTTCGTCCGACACTCGCTCCGTGTCGAAAAACTCGGCTATCATTCCTTCGTCCTGCGCCGCCACACTCTCGAAAAAGCTCTGAGAGTCGGTATCGCTGAAATCAACGCACCTTGGGGAAAGGTTGCAAGAAAGCTCCGAGATAAGCTCCCCCCGTCTCCTCTCGGAGAGGTCTGTTTTATTTACGAAAATGAAGGTGGGAATTTTCCTCGCGCGCAAAAGATTCCAAAGGGTTTTGGTGTGTGCCGTAACGCCGTCGGAGGCGCTGATAACCAATATGGCGTAATCCTGAACCGACAAGGCTCTCTCCGCCTCGCAGGAAAAATCAACGTGGCCGGGGGTATCAACAAGGGTCATATACGTTTCCCCAAACTCAACTATTGCCTGTTTTGAGAATATGGTTATTCCTCTCTCTCGCTCAAGCTCGTGGTTATCAAGATAGGCGTCCCTTTTATCTACCCTTCCAACCTTATCTATCATTCCCGAGGAATATAAGAGAGCCTCTGTAAGGGTGGTTTTTCCTGCATCAACGTGAGCAAGAATTCCAACGACTATTCTTTTCACTACTCTCTCCTTTCCTCGATTTTCGCTTTGTTTTATAAGTTTAGTTTACATTTTGATTAAATAATCACTCTGATACGTTATATTCATATCGGTAATATACCCGTCCGTCCCTCTCGCAAATTTTGTTAAATCTACGCGACATCAGACGCCTTGATTTTTCGTTTCGTGAGTCAACAGTTGCCGTGAGCGAAAGGAGGCCAAGCCCCTCGCCTATTTCCAGCGCGGCATCGAGAGCCTCACCTCCATAGCCCCGACCCATATATTCGGGTAGCAGCCTTATACCTATTTCAGCCGAGCCGCGAAGGTCGAAGGCGTAGAAAATTATCTCGCCGATATATTCGTCGCAAAGCCTGACGGCAAGGGTAAGCGCGTTACCTCGCGCAAGCTCCTCGCGGCTTGACTGAAGGAAATATCCGTCCTCCACCTCGCCATAGTCCTCGCGGTAGTCGTAGCCCCAGTATTTATTCACCTCGGGGTCGCGGTTGAGCCTTGCAAGCCTCTCCGTATCACCCTCGCAAAGGGCGCCGACGGTTATCCTCTCCGACTGAAGCTCGGGCTCGGTATCCAGAAGAGAGCATTCGCTCTTCACCGAAATTCTGAAGCTTTCGCCCGCGCCCTCCGCATCTACGTTAGTATGGCGGAAATGCGCTACGGTCTCCCCGAGAGCCGAGGCAGGAACGTCCGAAATAACAAGAGGTATCTCCTCCTTTACGGCATAGGCGCGGATTTCCTCCACAGCCGACAGAGGGTCTGCTCCGTCCTCCATATCTATGGGATAGAGAAACAGATATCTGCCCATATCAAACACACGCACAAGGGCGCAGCCGTGGCAGGCGGATACGGCGTATTCTATATCGCTCCCGTCACAGAGAAATGCATCTACAAGCTCCCGGGCATCCGCCGCATCAGCTCCGCCCTCCTTCATAAGAAGGGCAACAATCTCCCGTGAGGACTCCTCGGAAAGGGGCTTAAAGGATATCATTTTTCACCTCTTTTTGCACCGTGGTGGCGCTGTATATTAAGCGTAAGACGGGCGACAAAGCTACCATCCTCCAGCTTATATTCGAAGCCCGCCGACAGAAACTTCGCAAGTCGCGAGCAGGTTTTCAGTCCTATTCCGTTGCTCTCAACGCGGGAGATATCCTTCGCCACAGTGTTCTTACACACAAAGGTCAGGCTGTCCCTCTCGCCAATCATAGAGACGTATATAGGCTCGCTTTTCTCCGCGTATTTATAGAGATTTGAGAAAACGTTATCGACAATTCGCATAAGGTTTTGCGCGTCGGTCATAACCGTTGCGCCCTCGGGGAGTCCTTCGCCCTGATATTCAACCACAGTCTCAAATCCGCTCTCGCGTAAAAGCACCAGATGCTCTGCCAGCATTTGCTCAAGCAGCACGGCGGCATCGTACTCCTCGAGAGTGATACCCTCCGCCGCATCTCCGAAGGCGAGGGAGTATTTGAACATATCGTCCGAGAGCTGCTTCAGCCGCATTGCGGTTTTCTCCGAAGCCGAAACGTACTCCGCAAGCAGCGGCAGCTCGTCTGTCTCGCTCTTCATCATTTCAAGATAGCCGAGAAGAACCGTCAGAGGAGTTCTGATATCGTGGGACATCGCCGTTATCAGCTCGGTGTTCGCGTCCCTTGCCTCCCTCTCTCTTTTGAGGTTCTCGAGAATGGAGTTTCTCATATCGTCAACGTTCTCGGAAAGCCTGGATATCTCGTCATAGCCGCGAGAGCTTATCTTGTGACTCATATTTCCGCGGCTGACTATTGTGACGTCTGCCTCCAGCCTCTTTATTCTCGCTATAAGCCTACTGAAATAGCTGACTATAACTGTAGCAAGAACTATCATAGCCAGAACAAGGCTGAAAATATTACTTATATCGTAGTAGAAATATTCGGAATACTCCGCAACGGATGCAAGAAGCATACCGTCACTAAGCTCAATAACGTGCTGGTCATTCGCCTGGGCATACTGCATCAGCTCGTCTCTTGTGGGGTAATCAATGGTAATACCCGAGCCGCCCTGCGAGCCACCTTGGTTTCCGCCCTGAGAGCCGCCTTGGTTTCCGCTCTGCGAGCCTCCCTGAGAGCCACCTTGGTTTCCACCCTGTGAGCCGCCCTGAGAGCCGCTTTGGTTTCCGCCCGTCTCACCCCAGTTTTCCTTGTCGGAGTCCTCGCCGCCGTCGGGAGTCTCACCGCTGTCGGGAGTTCCTTCGCCGTCGCTCGGCTCATCTTCTCCGTCGGGGTCATCTGTGCCGCCTTGGGTGCTGTCACCGCTCCCCGAGCCGCCACCGTCGGGGGTATTCTCTCCGTCAGAAGAGCCGCCGTCACCGCCCGATGTATCTCCGTCAAGGGTGCCGTCACCGCCCGAAGAGCCGCCCATACCCTCACCCGTGTCGGGATTTTCGGGGTTTTCGTCTCCCCCCTCGGGGTTTTTATCTCCCCCCTCGGGCTTCTTATTCTCCTCGTCCTCGTCGGGAATTATCATATCCGAGGTGAAGAACAGCTGGTCGTCCTTATAGAGCATAAGGTAGACGTATCTGTTATTTTTCGACCATTTTGATATCTCGGCTATATCCTCGCTTGTAAGCTTGTTCGCCTTGATATACTCCTGGAGCCGCTTTATGTGGTCAAGCTCTCTTTCCTCTCTCGCCTCGTCGGAAACGTACACGTTGTCTATATAGTAATTCGCGGTTATTCTCGCTATGACGTAGGTTCCGATAGCCACGAGCATTGCAAAAATAATGACGATAACAAGACTGACGTAAAGCGAGTTTACATGGTCGCGAAGCCTTCGCGCAAATCTCCTAATCAATCTGGTATCCCCTTCCCCATATAGTCCTTATAAGCTTAGGCGAGGAGGGATTGTCCTCCAGCTTGCGCCTGAGATTAAGGACGTGAACGGTTATGGTGTTATTTGATGAGGGCAAGGGCATCTCTCCCCACACTCCCTCGTACAGCTCGGAGGGGCTGACGACCCTTCCGCGGTTTTTGGCAAGGAAGAGGAGAACCTCGTACTCCTTGTCACGCACGTCAACGGTCACGCCGTTTTTCGATACCTCTCTCGCCTCGGGAGAAATAAGCACGCCTCCGAAAAGCCGTATCAGCTCCTCCGAAAGCTCCCCCTTGGCGCGGTAGCTGTTATATCTGCGCGTGAGAGCGTCAACCTTCATAAGCAGCTCCTTTGAGGAGAAGGGCTTAACGAGGTAATCGTCGCCTCCGCTTGAGTAAGCCGACTCCTTGTCACTCTCCAGCGATTTCGCCGTGAGGAAAAGTATAGGTACCGTAGAGAAGGTGCGGATTTTCGCAGTTGCATCAACGCCCGAAAGAGTGGGCATCATAACGTCCATTATACAAAGGTCGATTCCCGCGTTATCCTTGATAACACCCACAGCGGCAAAGCCGTCCTCCGCCTCTATAACCTCGTGTCCCACGTTTTCAAGCAGCAGCTTAAGTATATTTCTTATTTCGGGCTCGTCGTCTACTACAAGAATTCTCATAAAACCCTCCTCGGCGCAAATTCCGCCAATTGTTTTTATTTTTCAATGCTTTGCAAAAAGTGCAAAACCATATATATCCATTATAAGTATACCATAAATTAAAAATATTTTCAACACCCGCGCAAAATATTTAATATGTCTTAATAAAAGCGTTACATCTTGCAAATGTGTCAAAGCCGTAAAAAAGAGGGGAGGCGCACGGCAAAACGTCGCACGCCCCCACACTAAACGGGTCTATATTCAAATTACAGACGAATTAATAGTTCTCTTTTCTAACCTCGAAGAAGCTCTGAGGATGAGCGCATACAGGGCAAGCTGCAGGAGCCTTAACGCCCATAACGAGGTGTCCGCAGTTACGGCACTCCCACATAGTCATCTCGCTCTTCTCAAATACTTTCTGCATTTCAACGTTAGAAAGGAGCTTTCTGTATCTTTCCTCGTGAGCCTTCTCAATAGCCGCAACAGCTCTGAACTGCTTTGCAAGCGCGGTGAAGCCCTCCTCCTCTGCTTCCTTAGCGAAGGTGGCGTACATATCGGTCCACTCGTAGTTCTCGCCCTCTGCTGCTG
>JAFUPM010000071.1 GCA_017481225.1 Clostridia bacterium | reverse complement strand
GATGATATCCACCACACTTCGTGCGGTGATGATATGCCAAACCTGCGGTTTGGATAAAAAAAGTCGTATCAAAATGATACGACTTTTTTGGTGGAGACAACTGGACTCGAACCAGTGACCCCTTGCATGTCAAGCAAGTACTCTAACCAACTGAGCTATGCCTCCAAACAACGTAATATATTATACACTTCGGGTTAACTTTTGTCAAGATGTTTTACGAAAAAAAGTGGCGTATACCCTCATTAGTATATTTTTCTTGACTAATTGCTTTTTTTATGTTAAAATTAAAATAAGAATACAGTTCTTATCCGATACTCACATTTAGGAGTAAAATTATGAAAAGCAGAAACTATGAAAGACTTAGCAAGGAAATTGCTGAGAGAATCAAATATGACAAGGAGCATAACTGCCGTCCGCAGTTTGGTGCGGTAAGCGCCAATGCAAAGCGCAGAGTCCAGAACGAGGACGTGGAGAACGAATGGCGTTCCGCGTATATTCGCGACGTTGACAAAATAATGCATAGCCCGTATTACAATAGATATACGGACAAAACCCAGGTGTTCTCCTTCTATAAGAATGACGATATTACCCGTCGCGCGCTCCACGTTCAGCTGGTTTCCCGTATTGCGCGCACTATCGGATCCGCGCTTAATCTTAACGTGAACCTTATTGAAGCCATAGCTCTCGGACACGATATCGGTCACACTCCCTTCGGTCACGCAGGCGAACGCTTCCTCAGTGAGGTTTACAGAGCAGAGACGGGCAGATACTTCAACCATAACGTACACAGTATCCGAGTTCTCGACGGCATCTTTCCTCTCAATATGACCCTTGACACCCTCGACGGTATCATTACTCATAACGGCGAGTTTGAGATGGACGAGTACCGCCCCGAGCCTATGCCCGACTTTGAAACCTTCGACAAAATGGTCGAAAGCTGCTATATAGACGAGCAGAATATACTGAAAATAATTCCCTCAACCCTTGAGGGCTGCGTTGTCAGAGTCTGCGATATTATTGCCTACCTCGGCAAGGACAGACAGGACGCCATTCGCGCAAATCTCATAGAGTCCCACAATGACCTTGGCGACGGCAGCATCGGTACGGTTAACCAGGAAATTATCAACAATTTGATGGTTAACATTATAGAGAACAGCTACGGCAAGCCCTATATCAAGCTCGATAACGAGCATTATATGGGCCTCAAGCACGCAAAGCGCGTAAACTACGAGCAGATATACCACCGCGACAATCTTACCCAAATGCTTGACAACACCGTTAAGCCTATGATTCAGCGTCTCTATACGAAGCTTCTCGCCGACCTCAAGGCAGGGAACAAGTCGTCTCCCGTATTCCGTCATCACGTAGATTTCGTTATGACCAACTACTACGCCCCCACCCATATGCCGTATATCGAGACCGAGCCCAACCAGATAGTAGTTGATTATATCGCATCTATGACCGACGACTACTGCGCTGAGCTATATAAGTTCCTCTTCCCGAACAGCTCGATTGATATTAAATATCAAGGCTATTTCGAGGATATGGACCATCCTATTTTCTGATTACGAAAGGCGTACCCTACCGCCTACAGCATAACCAAAAAATCCGAGGAAACTTCCTCGGATTATTTATTGCCCTATATTAGTTGGAGATATAGGGAAGAAGAGCCATCTGACGAGCTCTCTTAACTGCAACGGTAAGCTGTCTCTGGTGAAGAGCGCAGTTGCCGCATACACGTCTGGGGAGGATCTTAGCTCTCTCGGAAATGAACTTTCTGAGCTTAGCTACGTCCTTGTAATCAATCTCCGCAACCTTGTCCTGGCAGAAGATGCAAACCTTCTTTCTTCTGTGGTTAGGACGGAAGGAGGGACGCTGGTTATCGTTTCTTTCCATCGGGATTATTCACCTTTCCGACTCACGATTTCTGTATTGCTCTCCGCACAGTGAGCCAAGCACGGAGAGGACTTGAGCCGCCTTAGAAGGGAAGGCTCTCGTCGGTGGGCATTTCTTCGAAATTAGTATTCTGTGTGCTGTTGAAGGAAGGAGCGCCGTAAGCTGCGGGAGTATAACCCTGAGCCGCGGGTCTGTCGTCCTCTACCGCGCCGCCCTGAGCAGCAGGTCCAACGAAGGAAACCTCGTCGCAAACCACGTCGGTAGCATATCTCTTCTGTCCCTGATTGTCGGTCCAGGTTCTTGTCTGAAGCTGACCGCAAACGAGTATAGGATTGCCCTTCTTGAAATAGCGGGAGACAAACTCTGCCTGCTGTCTCCATGCAACAATGTTGATGAAGTCAACACTCTGCTGATTCTGCTCGGACTTGGAGAAACGGCGGTTCACAGCTATTGAGAAGCTGCAAACTGAAATGCCGCTTGTTGTCTGTCTGAGCTCGGGATCGGCAGTCATATTACCCATAAGGATAACCTTGTTAAAACTTGCCATCTTTCGCCTCCGTTAAATTATTAAGCCTCGGTTGCTTCTGCAACTTCAGCGGACTCCTCAGCGGCTGCAACAGCCTCCTCGGACTTTGCCTCAACTGCCTTCTCACACTTGGTGGTAGTCATGTAACGCATGATACCCTCGGTGATACCGAATACACGGTCAAGCTCGGCAGGGAAGCTGGGTTCGCTCTTAAAGGAAACAAGCACGTAGTATCCTTCGGTTACGTAGTTGATAGGATACGCGAATCTGCGCTTGCCCCACTCGTTAACGTTAACGTCGGATGCGTTCTCGTTAATGAGGTTTACAAACTTCTCTACGAGTGCCTTGCAATCGTCTTCTGCGAGAGTGCCGTTCACAGCGAAGAGAGTTTCGTAAGAACAAATCTTTTCCATCTGAATTTTACCTCCTTTTGGTCATTAAGGCTACCTCTTGGTAGCAAGGGGTTGGACACAATAATCCAAACTACCACGGAATTATAACATATTTTTCAAGCTTTGTCAATAGATTTTTCCACCTTTTTTAAATATTTCTTGTTTTTTTCGTATTATACTTGAAATAAGAGGATTAATAATGTATAATATTAGAGTAAAAACAGAAAGGAGGTAAAGCGGTGAAAATTATTGAGTCGGCTCACGCCAAGATTAATCTCTACCTTGACGTCTTCGCCCGTCGGGACGACGGCTTTCACGATATATTAACGGTTATGCACTCCGTAGGGCTTTGCGACGAATTGACCGTTACCGCGGAGTATGCCGACAAAAGCTCCGTCGTCCTCCTTGTATCCTCCGACTACCCCGTGCCCTCAGGGCGCGATAACCTTGCCTACAGAGCTGCGGAAAAATATATCGAGGCAACGGGTATAACCGCGCGCGTAGTAATTGAATTGAAGAAAAAAATTCCAATGGAGGCAGGACTCGGCGGCGGTTCCTCGGACGCTGCAGCGGTTCTTCGCGCTATGAACAAAATCTTCGGCACACTCGGCGAAGGCGAGCTTCAGACCCTTGCGCTGTCGCTTGGAAGTGATGTGCCGTTCTGCCTTGTTGGCGGCACCTATCTGTGTGACGGCAGGGGAGTACCGAAGCAGAAGATTGACCTTAACTCGCTGAACCTCCTTATAGTCCTTGGCAGAGGCAGAATAACGGCTAAGGAAGGCTATGATGCCCTGGACGCGCTTTATTCCGATTTTGACGGAACCGTACAGAAGCCAACCAAGGATTTGACGGTAATCCTTACCGCATTTTCGGATGGCGGAATAAAACGGGACGCCCTATATAACGTGTTCGAAAGTATTTCTCTTTCACCTGTTGCCGAAGCGCTGAAGCTTCGCGACCTTCTCTTGGCGAGCGGCGCACAGTCAGCTCTTATGAGCGGCAGTGGACCTGCGGTATTTGGAATATTCAAGACAAAATCTGAGGCAGAAAAGGCATCTGCCACAATACTAAAGCTTGGGCATACCGTTTATCTTACCGAGAGTATTTAACTGTAATTCGACTTGTCGGGCTCCCCGCGGAGTCCGACATTTGTTATTTCTGTTATTTTGCTTCAAGTTAAGGGAAAAATCTAAAGAAAAATCACGTCATAAGTTGACAAACAACGATAATTATGATACAATATTACAGTTGGAATATATTTTGCGCGTAGGAGGTGAATAATATTGTCTGCAACCGATAACGAAAGAGACGATTTCTGGGATCTTGATAAATTAGTACCGAAAAAGAAGCCCTCGGTATCCCCCTTCAAAACCGTAAGCCAGGTTTCGGAGCATACAGTTCCGGGCAGCGATACACCGCCCTCCGAGGAGCGTAAGCTGTCCTTTGGTACAATGAAAAGCCAAAGCCGCACAGAGGAGCAATCCTACGTTCCTGAAAGGCAGGGACTCATAAAGCGCATCACTATCAAGCGTTACGTTGATAAGTATGATTTTTACGGCAATTTCCGCAAGGCTGCTCTTATCTACTACGATTACAAAATGCCGAAGTGCGATTTCACGCCCTTCTACTCCTATATGCCGCAGTATACACAGTTCAACTCCCAGCAGAAGAACTATTATTTCTATTGGCGCGATGAGATAAGGCGCGGTCGTTATATCAAATGCGACTACTCCTATCTCTATCTTTACGTCTACGAAATACTTAATTTACCCGATAAAATTGCGCCCGAGGAGGGAATTAAGCTTCTCTGCAAGCTCTGGCGCGAGTACCGCGGAGAGCTTCCGCGCATAGATGCATACTTCTCGGTATGGGTTCAGGATTATTGCTTCGTCTATAATCTTCCTTGCCCGATGAACGAAATCCGCGACTTTGTCTTTGACGTTATAGGCACCTCCGATTTTAAGGAGTTCTATCTCTCCGACGTAAACGGAGCAGGCGCCGACGGAACCGAGGCTATGATTGCATATCTTTCGGATTACGACCCCTGGCGCTCAAAATATGCCGATGGCGATAACGCCGAGGTGTTCAGAAATCATATGGTAGGTGCTATGCGAGTTTTAATAGCCGAGGCTCTCGGCTCCGGGCACTCCATTACAACAGGCGAGACCTCTGTTCTGCGCAGAGACGCATTCCCACACTCACTTTGCACCCACGCTGTGAAGTGTAAGCTGGAAATTGAATATCTGTCCTTAGCAAAGGACGAGGAGCTTCGTCGAGCCATCACCGCCGCAGTCAGGTATACCGAGAATAAGCTGCGCGCCCTTTTCGGCGTAAAAAGCAGACTCGGCATAAAGGACCTGCCCGATACCCATAGACGTTTTATCGACAGATATTTTGACAATATATTCGAAATGGAGCGTATACGTAAGGAGCGCGAATGTGCGCCCGAGTACGAGAAGCTCTACGACGCGGAGAAAAAGGAGCTTTCCTTCGCCGATGCCGACGAGATAGAGCGCGCGTCCTGGACAACCACCGCACGCCTCGTTGTTGAGGAGGAGGTCGAGGAGGACGAGCCCATCACATCCTCTGCCGATACGCCGACTGTAACCGATAATGCCCCCAAGGCATCTTCTGCACCCGACGCATCTTGTGATACCTACGGGCTTTCCCTTGATGACGTTGAGCTTATACGCTCGCTTATGAACGGCGGGACAAGCATTCCCGACGATGCGTTCGAGCGCATAAACGAGGCATTCCTCGACTCGGATATAGGAGATATAATTCTCGAGTCCGACGGAGAAGGATACACAGTAATAGAGGACTACCGCGAGGACGTCGCGGATTGGCTCTCACGACTTTAACTTAATTTCAGGAGATAATAATGGCACTTGAAACTAACGAGGTAAAGGTACCTAAACGAATATTAAATACACTGCTTGCTTCTTTAACTGCAGGCGTGGTTCCCCGTAGCGGCGCTCCCTATATCGCGATAGGAAGGAAGGACGAGATTAACTCACTTCTTGACAATCTTGACGATACAGCCGAGGGCGGCGCATTCTGCCGCTTCCTTATAGGCAGATACGGCAGCGGAAAAAGCTTCCTTATCCAATTAATCAGAGGCTACGCCCTTGACAGAGGCTTCATTTGCGCCGATGCCGACCTCTCGCCCGAACGTCGTCTGACGGGCGGCAGCGGTGCGGGAATTGCGACCTACAGAGAGCTTATGATAAACGTTGCCTCAAAGGCTTGTCCCGACGGCGGCGCACTTGCAACTATCCTCTCCCGTCACTTTACAAAGCTTAAAACCGAGCTTATAGAGGAGGGAATAATGCCCGAAACCAAAGAGTTTGAGGACTCCCTTCGCAAGAAGGTGTTTATTACTCTCTCGGAGCTTGAGGGCGACGTCGGCGGCTTTGATTTTGCCCGTGTCCTCAGCGAGTATTATATGGCATCTATGCAGGACGCAAATGATAAAAAAACAGCCTGCCTTCGCTGGCTCAGAGGTGAGTTCTCAACAAAAACGGAGGCATCGGGAGCCCTCGGCTTCAGAGTCAGCACCGTTATCGACGACGAGAATTGGTATAACTTCATAAAGCTTTTCGCATCTCTTTCGGTGAAGCTCGGTTACTCGGGACTTATACTCTTGATAGACGAGTGCGTAAACCTCTACAAAATTCCCAACAGAATATCCAGAGAGGCGAATTACGAGAAGCTTCTCGCTATATTCAACGATACACTTCAAGGGAAGGCGAAGAGCCTGGGTGTAATTTTTGGAGGAACACCCCAATTCCTTGAGGACACAAGAAGAGGACTTTTCAGCTACGATGCATTGAAGAGCCGTCTTGCAGACTCCAAATATTCGGAGCTTGGATATCAGAACCTTTCCTCTCCCGTTATCCGTCTGCGCCGCCTTTCGGATAACGAGCTGCTCGCTTTGGTTAAGCGACTTACGAAGCTCTACGCACAGCGCGAGGGAATGGACACTCTTCCTCTCTCGGACGGCGAAATTGAAATGTTCTTGAACAGAGCCCTCTCCAAGGCAGGCGCCGAGGAGATGGTTACACCCCGTGAGATTATCAGAGACTTCCTCACGCTTCTCAACATTTTGAGAGATAACAAAGGAGCCACCTTTGAAAGTCTTATGAGCAATATGACCTTCTCGCGCCACGATGACGACGAGGAGGTGTCCTTTGCTCCCGAAAGCACTGTATTCAATGCATCGGGCAGTAAACCGAAGGTAAATTTATTCGATATTGACATTTAATCCAAGGCAGAAAGGAGATAAGAAATGACCGAGGCTGATAGAATTTTTTCTAGATTTCCAGATTTTATCAAGGAATATATTTACGGTCACGGCTGGTCCGAGCTTCGCGAGGTTCAGCTTGAGGCTGCTCGAGTAATATTTGAAACCGACTCCAATCTTCTCATCTCCTCCTCCACCGCATCGGGCAAAACCGAGGCGGCATTCTTCCCAATAATATCCGATATATACGATGACCCGGAGGCTAAGCGTTCGGTCTCGGTTCTCTATATCGCTCCCTTGAAATCGCTTATTAACGACCAGTTCTACCGTCTTGACGAGCTTCTTGATATGAGCGATATTCCCGTTACGCATTGGCACGGTGACGTAGGCGTAGGACATAAGTCCAAGCTGTTAAAGAAGCCCGAGGGCATTTTGCAGATTACTCCCGAGTCCCTTGAGTCTATGCTGATGAACCGTTCTAACGATATACCGAGGCTTTTCGGCTCTCTGCGCTACGTTGTTATTGACGAGGTTCACTCGATGATTGGTGCTGACCGCGGAAACCAGGTTTTATGCCTTCTTTCCAGGATTGGCAGACTTATAGGCAAGCATCCACGCCGCATAGGTCTCAGTGCAACCGTCGGAGATATAAGGCTTACTGCCGATTGGCTGGGCGCAGGAAGCGGAAGGGAAACTATTGCGCCCGTTCCGCCGAAAACTCCACTTAAATGGCGGCTTTGCCTTGAGCATTTCTATATTCAGAATCCCGACGAGGTTCAAACCCCCGAGCCAAACCTTGCAACAGCCCCCGCCGAGGACAGAGGCGGTACGGCAAAGCTGGACCCGGGCTACGAGTTCCTTTACGATACAGTTTACGGCAGCAAAGCCATAGTATTCTCCAACTCCCGAGAGGAGACGGAGTACGTAACCGCCACTCTTCGCCAGATTGCGAAGGCGAGGGGAGATGATGACGTTTTCCTCATCCACCACGGCAACCTTTCCGCCTCTCTGCGCGAGGACGCTGAGGCAAAAATGAAGGACGATACCGTCCGCAGAGCCGTTACCTGCGCTACCGTTACAATGGAGCTTGGTATAGATATCGGCAAGCTGGACAGAGTTTCTCAGATAGGCTCGCCCACCACGGTTGCGGGATTTCTGCAGAGGCTTGGACGCTCGGGAAGACGCGGCTCTCCTCCCGAGATGATAATGGTTTACAGAGAGGATACACCTCTCCCGAACGCCCCCCTTCCGCAAATTATTCCCTGGGACCTTCTTCGGGGAATAGCTATAATAGACCTCTATTCCGAGGAACGCTTTATTGAGCCTCCGAGGATAAAGAAAATGCCTCTTAGCTTAGCATTTCACCAGACACTTTCCACCCTCGCCTCCGTAGGTGAGCTTACTCCAAAGGCGCTGGCGGCGAGAATACTTTCTCTCCCTCCCATTTCCGCCCTTGATAAGGACACCTACCGCGCCCTTCTCGTCTCAATGATAAACGACGATTATCTTCAGTTTACCGATGAGAGAGGGCTTATCGTCGGACTTAAGGGTGAGCGAATAATCAACTCCTATAAGTTCTACGCCGTTTTCAAGGATAGCGAGGACTATACCGTCCGCTTTGACAGTGAGGAGATAGGCACTATTACCACCCCTCCGCCCGTAGGAGACAGATTTGCTCTTGCAGGCAGAGTGTGGGAGGTCAAGGAGGTTGACGTTACAAGAAAGCTTATTTTCGTCAAAAGCGTTGAGGGAAAAATGGAGATATCCTGGCCCGGCGACGGTGGCGAGATACACACCAAGCTCCTTGTGGCTATGAGAAACGTTCTCTTCAACCAAAAAAACTACGCCTATCTTGGAGACAATGCCAAGGCAAGGCTTGAAAATGCTAGAAGAGTAGCCCAAAACGCAGGTATGGATAAGGATATCGTAGTTTTCCTCGGCGGTCAGAGCTACGTTCTTTTCCCTTGGCTCGGCACTCGCTCATTCAGGACCCTTCGCCGCTTGATGCAGAAAAATGCATCTGAGCTTGGCATCAGCGATATTCAGAGCGAGGGCTGCTGTTACATCACCTTCAAGGCAAAGGACGAGTCGGCGGGAAGAGGAATTGTCACTGCTATATCAAATATAATTAAACGCGACGGACTTGATACCCACGAGCTTTTATACGGCGGGGAATGTCCGATGTACGATAAGTTTGACGAGTTCATACCGGCGGAGCTTCTTCGCGACGCTTATGCCGAGGACCGACTTTTTGCAGACGAGGTTATAGAGAGATTCTCTGGCGAGGAGATATGAGATGATATACGACCTTTTAGCACCGTTTTACGATTCTATAAACAGCGAGCTCGACTATAACGGATGGGCAGATTTTATAGAGCGCATAATTGAGCGAGAATATAAAGGAAAGCCCGAGCTTATTCTCGACCTTGGCTGCGGCACGGGCAGTATGACTCTCCAGCTTGCAGCTCGCGGCTACGATATGACGGGAGTTGATTATTCTCCCGAGATGCTGGATATCGCGCGGAGCAGAGCAGAGAAGATGGGCAAAGATATACTCTGGCTATGCCAGGATATGCGCTCCTTCGAGCTTTACGGCACGGTTGACGTCGCCGTATGCTGCCTTGACTCGCTGAATCATCTTACAACGCCGGGTGACCTTGACAAGTGCCTCTCACTCGTCCATAATTACCTCGCACCCAACGGACTCTTTATATTTGACGTTAACGGCAAATATAAATTTGAAAATATCTATGCCGACAGAGCGTATACAATGGAGGAGGACGGCGCGGTTTGTATATGGCAGAACAGCTACAATCCCCGTACCCGTCTTTGTGACTTTTATATTACTCTCTTCTCCGAGCGAGCCGACGGTGCCTACGATAGATACGACGAGATACAGACCGAGAGAATGTATACCTTAAGGCAGATTAAGCAGCACCTTTCTTCTGCAAGTCTTGATTTTTTAGGTGCGTATGCAGATTTTAACCTTACTCCGGCGAGCGACGATTGTGAGCGCATTTACGTCGTTGCAAGGTGCAACAAAACCAATTGGAATTATTAAAGGCAGGAAAAATGATGAGCGAAAACAAAAATATACCTACCTCAACTATGTTGAGAGGAATGACCAGAGACGGTTCTGCCCGATTTTTAATCATTAATTCGAGGAAAATGGTAGACGAAATGATTAAATATCACAAGACCACGCCTACCGCCTCCGCAACCCTTGGCAGAACTCTTACAGCCGTTTCTATGATTGGCACGATGCTTCCCGAGGACGGCGACAGCGTGACGGT
>JAFUPM010000070.1 GCA_017481225.1 Clostridia bacterium | reverse complement strand
GGGTAAATCTGTAGATGTTGTCTATGAAGAGAAGAACGTCCTGTCCTTCCTTGTCGCGGAAATACTCCGCCATGGTAAGTCCCGAAAGACCTACTCTCATTCTTGCTCCGGGGGGCTCGTTCATCTGACCGTAAACGAGAGCAGTCTTGGAGAGAACTCCCGACTCCTTCATCTCGTTATAAAGGTCGTTACCCTCTCTCGTTCTCTCGCCGACACCCGTAAATACGGAGATACCGCCGTGCTGCTTTGCAACGTTGTTGATAAGCTCCATAATAAGGACGGTTTTGCCGACGCCGGCACCGCCGAACAGACCTATCTTACCGCCCTTTGCATAAGGAGCGATAAGGTCAACGACCTTAATACCCGTCTCGAGTATCTCGGTTGTGCCCTCCTGCTCGGAGTAGGGGGGAGGGTCTCTGTGTATGCACCAACGCTCCTCGCACTCGGGCTCGGGACCGTTGTCGATAGGCTCGCCGAGAAGGTTGAATATACGTCCGAGAGTGCCATTTCCTACGGGCACGGTGATGCTTTTACCCGTGTCGCGCGCCTTCATTCCTCGGGACATACCGTCGGTACCCGACATAGCGATACACCTGACGACGTCGTCTCCTATCTGGCTGGCAACCTCGCAGACGAGCTTCGTGCCGTCGTGCTCAATCTCGATAGCGTTGAGAAGGTCGGGAAGATGCCCGCCCTCGAACTTGATATCAAGAACAGGACCGATTATCTGTATTACTTTTCCGATGTTCTCGTTCATCTTGTACTGTAATATCCTTTCCGTAGCGGAGCCCTCGGGCTTCGCTTAACATTTGAGTATAATGCCTCCGTCTTGGGCGGCTTTCGGCAGATTATTCTGCCGCGGCTTATTTGAGTTACCAAGTCCTCGCCCCAGGCGGCTTTTGGCAGATTTTCTACCGCGGCTTGTTTAAGTTACCAAGTCCTCGCCCCAGGCGGCTTTTGGCAGATTTTCTACCGCGGCTTGCTTGAGTTACCAAGCCCTCGCCCCAGGCGGCTTTCGGTAAACTTTGATACCGTCTGCTTGTCTTAATTACAAAGCCTCTGCGCCCGAAACGATTTCTGTGATTTCCTGGGTGATTATTGCCTGACGGGCTCTGTTATATTTGAGCATAAGCGAATCTATCATCTCTTCGGCGTTCTTGTTCGCCGCGTTCATAGCGGTGCGGCGAGAGCCCGACTCCGAGGCGAGAGCCTCGCACACAGCGGCATAAAGCACACCGCCGATGTATTGGGGTACTATCCGGTCGAGAAGCTCCTCGACGTTGCCCTCGGTTATAGGGTCGCAGGACTCTTGGGAGGACTCGCAGGTAACGGGGAGCAGGGTTTTGCGGGTCGGGGACTGAGTGAGCATAGAGACGAACTCCGTATAAATAAGCTCTACTCTGTCGTATTGACCGCCAAGATACCCCTCCGAGATAAGACGGGCAAGCTCAAAGGTGTCGCCAACCGAGATATCGCTCACCTCCTCGTAGGCGGTGGTCAAAATCTCCTTGTTTCTGTGGCGGCAGAATTCAACTGCTTTCTTACCTATAGGAAGATATATGCGCTCACCCTCATAGGACAAGGACTCCGTAAGACGGAAAACGTTGGCGTTATATCCGCCTGCAAGGCCTCTGTCACCTGCTATAACCACGAAGAGAGTACGCGAAGCCTTACTCGGGTAAACCCAAGTGACTGACTCTGTCGTATTCGAGGAGAGGATAGACGAGATAGCCTCGTCAAGCACACGGCGGAAGGGACGGGAACGCTCAGCCATAGCCTTTGCGCGACGCAATTTTGAGGTAGCTACAAGCTCCATCGCTTTGGTAATCTGCATCGTGCCGTTGACACTTTTTATTCTGGATTTGATGTCATTCATTCCTGCGCCAGCCATAATCTCGCCTCCTTTATTTCTGGATTTTGTAAATTAATGTTTGAAAAACCTTGGGTTAAATGAACTTTTTCTTGCAATGTTCAATGGCTTCTCTAAGTTCTTTTTCTGCTTCCGGTGAGATAACTCCCGTCTCCCTTATGGAGGCGAGAAGCCCGTCGCAGGAAGCTACGAGGTACTCGTAAAGGTCATCTTCAAAGGCTCTGATAGACTCTACGGGAACGTCGGAGAGAAGGTTGTTCGTTACGGCGTAGATTATAGCAACCTGAAGCTCTACCGCAACGGGTGCGCCTCTGTCCTGCTTCAATACCTCAACTATTCTTGCGCCCTGGTCAAGTCTTGCGCGTGTGTCGGCGTCAAGGTCCGAGCCGAACTGAGCAAAGCCCTGAAGCTCTCTGTACTGAGAGTAGAGAAGCTTAAGAGTTCCCGCGACCTTCTTCATCGCCTTAATCTGTGCGCTGCCTCCGACTCTCGATACCGAAATACCGGGGTTAACGGCAGGTCTTACGCCTGCGTGGAACAGCTCTGTTTCAAGGAATATCTGACCGTCCGTAATAGAAATAACGTTTGTGGGAATATAAGCCGAAACGTCTCCTGCCTGAGTCTCAATTATGGGCAGAGCCGTCATCGAGCCGCCGCCGTACTCGGGGGCAAGCCTTGCCGCGCGCTCAAGAAGTCTTGAGTGAAGGTAGAATACGTCACCGGGATAAGCCTCTCTGCCCGGAGGACGGCGAATAAGAAGCGACAGCGCTCTGTATGCGACGGCGTGCTTTGAGAGGTCGTCGTAGACTATGAGAACGTCACGTCCTCGGTCCATAAAGTACTCACCCATAGCGCAGCCCGCATAAGGCGCGATGTACTGGAGGGGAGCAGGGTCGGAGGCGGTAGCCGCAACCACTATGGTGTAGTCCATAGCGCCGGCTCTGGTAAGCGTTTCAACAACGCCGGTTACGGTGGACTGCTTCTGACCTATAGCAACGTAGATACAGATTACGTCCTTGCCGCGCTGGTTTATAATAGTGTCTGTGGCAATTACCGTTTTACCGGTCTGTCTGTCACCGATAATAAGCTCGCGCTGACCGCGGCCAATGGGAATCATAGAGTCAATAGCCTTAATACCCGTCTGAAGGGGTACGGAGACCGACTTTCTTTCAATAATGCCGTACGCGCGGCGCTCAATAGGGCTGTACTCGTCCGCCTTAATGGGTCCGCCAAGGTCCAAGGGTTCGCCGAGAGCTGTAACAACTCTGCCGACGAGAGCCTCGCCTACGGGAACCGAGACGACTCTGCCCGTGCGCTTAACTATACTGCCCTCGGTGATACCGACGTCCTGACCGAGAAGAACCGCGCTGACGAGGTTCTCTTCAAGGTTCAGCGCCATACCGAAGGAGCCGTTTGAAAACTCGAGAAGCTCGTTGGATTTACATTTGTCAATGCCGTGAACCTTAGCGATACCGTCACCGACTGAGAGGACGTAGCCTATCTCGTCCTGCTCGGTTTTCTTCTCGTAGTTCTTTATTTGTTCTTTGATTATCTTGCTGATATCATCAATTTTAGATTGCATTTTATCACCAGCCTATAAGTTATTGGATAACGATGTTCTTTATACTCTCCTCGAAGGAGTCGAGTCTGGTTTTTACCGAGCCGTCAAGCTGTATGCCGCTGTAGCGTATCTTCATACCGCCGAGTATTGTGGGGTCCACCTTGCAGGTGAGCTTGACCGTCTTCGAAAGAGCAGCTTCAAGCTTTGATATAAGCTTTGCCTTCTGACCTTCCGTAAGAGCGACGGCGCTGATAGCCTCCGCGCGAACGATACCCCGTGAGAGGTCGTAGAGCGCCGAGTATTCCTCGGCAACCTTTCCGAAAAGATGAGTGATACGCTTCTCGGATAGAATTTTTATGAGATTTGTCAGGTGGCTGTCAAGTGAACCGAACGCCTCGGATATTAAGGCTATGCGCTCGTCCTTCGGTACGGCAGGTGTGTCAAGGAGCTTTGAGTAGTCGGGATTTGCCGAGAACAGCTCGCTGACAAGCTTCACCTCCGCCAGCACCGCGTCGGATTTATGAAGCTCCTCGGTTATCTCGAAGAGAGCCTTTCCGTATTCAAGTGCGCCGGTCATTTGTCAGTACCTATGTTGTCGATAAAGTCGTTAATAAGGTCCTCGTGCTCGCTTGCGGAAACGTCTCTGCCGATAACCGCGGCGGCGATGTCTATTGCAAGACCCGAAACCTCGTTTTTGACCTCGTTGATTGCGCGTTTTTTCTCCTGCTCTATCTGCTCCTCCGCGCGTTCAATAACGCGGGAAGCCTTGTCGTTTGCCTCGCGGAGAATTTCCTCCTCCTTGAGCTGGGCGCGACGCACAGCCCCTCTGAGGATTTCCTCGCTCTCCTCCTTGGCGTGGCTTATCTTCTCCTCGTACTCGGATTTAAGCTCTGCCGCATCGGCGCGGGAGGACTCGGCGTCGGAGTACATATCGTCTATCTCCTTTTGCCTTGAATCAATCATATTCTTAAGGGGCTTGAAGAGAATTTTCTTTAAGAAAAGATAGAGAATAAGCAGGTTAATCCACGCGAAAATCATCGTCCAGAAGTTTACACCGACAAAATTTTCAAATTTGTCGAGTACGTTTAAAAGTCCCATTTGGGTTCTCCTTTTTCTTTCTGATAATTCTTGCTACTGTGTGGACGTTATCTAATGTGCCTGTTCGTTATCAGAACATAAACAGAAGAAGAAGCGATATAACCAGAGAATAAATACCGGTGGTCTCGGTAATAGCGCAACCCAGAATCATATTGGTACGGAGAGAGCCTGCCATCTCGGGCTGACGCGCCATAGCTTCAAGAGCCTTACCTACTGCGTTACCCTCACCGATAGCGGGGCCGATAGCTCCTATACCCATACACAAACCTGCTGCGAGTAATTTTGCTGCACTTGCATCCATTTTAAATTTTCCTCCTGAAAATAATTTTATTTTTTAAAAATTAATAACTATAGTTTACAAATTAATGCTTTTCTTGACTTTTTTTCGAAGGAAGCTCCGAAGGTGGGGGGCAAGCTCCGCCGACGTAAATCATCGTTAACAGAGAGAATACCAACGCCTGAACGAAGCCTGAGAACAAGTCAAAGTATATTGATAGAAAGGCCGGAATACCGGCTGCAAGGATGGGGATTTCCGCCAAGGCTCCCGGCAACCAGGAAAGCAGCGCACTTGATGCCATAGAAAGGGCAGCGTATATAAGGGCCGTAAGCACGGAGCCGCCGGCAACGTTTCCGAAGTGACGGAATGCCATAGAAACGGGATTTGCTATTTCCGAAACGATATTCATAGGGGTCATAACAACGATTGGTTCAGTGAAGCCCTTAAGCCATTGCCCGAAACCGAAGTTCTTGATGTTGTTATACCAAACCATACCTGTGGTTACTAATGCCCAAGCGGCAGTTACAGAAAGATCTGCCGTCGTTGAACGGAAGAGCTGAGTTGTGCCTATGAGAGTACCGAATATAGAACACAGAAACAGAGTACCGATATAGGGAGCAAATTTTAGATTGTGACTTCCCATCGTGTCCTCAACCAGATTGTATAGCATAGTGACAAGCTTTTCGGCTACAACCTGCAGCTTACCCGGACGTTTTGTAATATGCTTTGAGGTAATAAGTGCTATTACGATTAGGAGTACGGTTACTGCAAGTAAAGATACCGTTGTCTGGGTTATCAGATTTTTCATAGTAAATATGCTGGAATCGGGCAACTCAAAGGGCAGCTCCCAATACACCTTCGGACCTTTAACCTCTAAATCCATTACTCATCACTCTCCTCTCCGACCGCGTCTTCCTCATCACCGTAACGGATAAAGTTATCGGGATTGGGTACGGGGTCCTGTTTTTTGCGTATTTTCTCACCGAGCATCAGAACGGGTCTGTAGGCGAGAAGGGGTATCACCGTGGCGAGAGGGTTTACCCAACCCGTCACGAAGGCTATAATAAGCACAGCGAGCATTGAAACGGTTCTCACTATGAAGGAGGTTTTCACCTTGTTCTGTATCTCCATAGAATGCTCTGCGGTGAACTTTTCCGCCTCCTCCTCGGTCATCTCGCGAGTGCCGCGTATCTCCATATAGCTGTCGATAGCGTTGTTTACCGAGACGGTAAGGAAGGCGAAGTTTGCGACGGTGACCGCAGCACCGATAAGGGCGCCGAGTATAACCTTAAGGTAATTAACCTCAAGGAAGGCACTTGCAATAGCGAAGCCGCAAACCACGAGAGCCGCCACTAAAAGCTCACCTATGCTAAGTACGGTTATCTCCTTTACGGCTGTGTTACTTTTCTTCATTTATTATTACCTTTTGCGTTTTAAGTATTATTTTTGAGCTGTAATTATTTGCACTTTGAATGCTTTCTTTGCACTTTAAAAATTGTCTTTGCACTTTAAGCTTTGCTTTTGCGCTTTGAAAACCGTTTTTGCAAATTATCTTGCCTTTTGTGTTTTGCAATGAAGCTTCAAGCTTTGCTTTTGCGCTCCGAGTGCTTTCGTATTTTTTGCGTTGCTTTACACCTTGAGCGTTGCAGAGTATTACCACGGGGCTTTAAGCGTCGCCGCTTTTCCCGTTCTTCGACCCTCGTCCCTTACCCGCTTGCTCGGACTCCAGCCGTTCGTATCCCGACATTGCCACGATAACAAACTTCACCATAGAGTAGAAGCCCGACAGCACGCCCACGATGAGGAAGGGCGCGTAAATCCACCTCTCGGCGCCTGCGTATCTTTCCAACAGCCACGAGATGAAAAAGCAGAGGGCAATGGGAGACGCCAGGGTGATAAAGGACTGAAAAACGATATTCATAACGTAAAACACGCCGACAAGTTTTCTATACAATCCTCCACCTCCAGGGGGCAATATTCTAAGCTTGACAAGGGAAAACGCGAGCTTAACAAGAGAAAATCTGTAAGCTTGATAAGGGAAAATCCGTAAGCTCGATAAGGGAAAATCCGTAAGCTTGACAAGGGAAAATTTGCAAGGCTGACGGAGCGAGGGAGAGCAGGGCTAAAGCCACTCATATCCCGTTGCCTCCATGGTAAAATCCCAAAAAGCCCAAATTTTCACGATATTATTTTAGCACATTTTTCCTTCAAAATCAAGGTTATTCCCAAAAGTTAATACTTTAACAAAGTATAGGAAACAATCCCTTAATTTCATTATGCAAACCTTACAAAAAGAGTATACAAGCCTTGTCAAAAATAAACAAAAAAAGTAGGCAGTCTCCCTTTACTCGCTCGACTGCCTGAAGTATATTTTTTCGCATTTTACCGTCCAAAGGCGGAGGTTTCGCCACATTCGCGGTTAAGATTTGGTAAAGAACCCCTGAGCTTGTGGCTCGCTTAGTCAAAAAATAACGCGTCAGCCCGCAAAACCGTGAAGGGCTGACGCGTGTATAGCATGTGACGCGCGGAAAATCCATTTAAATAGCGCCCGCCGTAAGCTTTATCAAAAGGTCGGTATCGTCGGGCTGGACCTTCGCCTCGTGGGCTGCCTTGTTTCGTACCTCCGCGCCGCACCTTTCGCAGCGGTGGATAATAACGTAGCCGCGTTTGGGGTCGGGGAGCGCTCTTACGGGGCGGAGTATGCCGCCGCAGGTGTTGGCTCTGTCGCCCGGGTTTACGTCAACGTGGAGTGAGCAAAGGCAGAAGGGACAGTGATTTCTGGAGGTATAGCCTAAAGGCAAAACCTCCCGTCCGTAATTTTTGCAAATGAAGCCCGAGTCATTTTTTCTGAAACGTTTTTCTTCCATAGTTAATCCTTTGAGCTTTAAGGTCTCTTATTCTTACTTTCCGACACAGAATTTTGCGAAAATATCAGCGACGATATCCTCGCCAACCGCCCGCCCGTCAAGGCGGGAGATAGCGCCGATTGCCCTCTCCACGTCTCCCGACACAGCGTCCTGAGGAACGCCCGCCTTTAAGCCTTCACGGGCTGTGAGAACGTATTCTCTCGCCGCCTTAAGCTCCGCGTGCTGACGGGCTGATGCGACTATGGCATCTGTGCCGACGGTGATGCCCCCGTCGGTGAACAGACGGTTGCAAAGGCTCTCAAGCTTCTCCACGGTTTCAGCCTCGTCAAGCGCAGACACGGCTATAATATCCGTGAAGTGAGGAGAGAGCATCTCGGGAGTGATACGGGCTGGCATATCCGATTTATTAAGCAGCGCAACCTTTGCGCAATTCAGACCCTCAAGCTCGGAAATTATAGCCAGGTCCTCCCCGTCTAATTCTCTTGAAGAGTCGAAAATTGCAAACAAAAGCTCACATTTTTCCATCATTTTGCGGCTTTTTTCAATTCCGATGCGCTCCACGCTATCGGCACAGCTCTCTTTGCGAATACCTGCGGTATCGTAAAGACGGAGCATAACTCTGCCGAGGGGAACCGACCTTTCAAGCACGTCTCTGGTAGTACCCTCAATATCGGTCACTATAGCCGCATCCTCGCCTACGAGCAGGTTGTAAATGGAGCTTTTGCCGACGTTGGGCTTGCCGCAAAGAACGGCAACTACGCCCTCGGTTACCGCTCTGCCCGTGCGGTAGGTTGCAATTAGCCTGTCAAGCTCCGAGAGAATATCGCCGAGGCTTGTAAGCATCTCCCCGTCGTCGAAATCTCCGAGGTCCTCGTCGGGGTAATCTATCCTCGCGTACATAGAGCTCATAAGGGTAACGAGAGAATAGCGGATTTTCTCTATTTTTTCGCTGAGTCTTTTTCTTGCAGGCTCAGCCGACAGCCTCAGCTGCTCGCGGCTTTCGGCTTCAAGGAGCGTGCCTATTGCCTCAGCCTCGGTGAGCGAAAGCTTGCCGCCTATAAACGCCCGACGGGTAAACTCGCCTGCCTCGGCGGCTCTTGCGCCTGCGGAAAGCACAGCTTCAAGGACCGTGCGCGTCACGAGAATTCCGCCGTGACAGCTTATCTCCACCATATCCTCACCCGTGTAGGAGCTTGGGGCAGGG
>JAFUPM010000069.1 GCA_017481225.1 Clostridia bacterium | reverse complement strand
TTATCGAAACCGTAGAGCCATATATGCCCGAGGACAAGCCCAGGTATCTTATGGGAGTAGGAACACCCCAAAACATCGTTGAAGCAGTATACTGAGGAGTAGATTTCTTCGACTGCGTTATGCCCAGCCGTAACGCCCGTCACGGTAACCTTTTCACCTGGAAGGGTAAAATAAACCTTCTTAACGAGAAGTACGCCGAGGACGGAAGACCCAGTGCCGAGGAATGTTCCTGCCCTGCCTGCCGCAACTATTCGCGCTCCTATATCCGCCACCTATTCAAGGCGAGAGAGGCTCTCGGTATGCGCCTTGCGGTGCTTCATAACCTCTATTTCTATAACGAGCTTATGCAGAAAATCCGCGATGCCCTGGACGAGGGAAGATACGGGCAGTTCTACCGCGAGTACCGCGACAAGCTTGCCGAGCGCCGCGAGGACTAAACCAATAAAACTGTAATAAACCGCGAATACCCAATAAATATTAGGGCAGAAATATAAACCCAACTTGCATTTCTCAGAGGTGAAAAATGATATTTTCTAAAAAAGTCGAGAAGATGTATTCCAAAACTCTCTTCTCCCGTCACGATGAGGACGGCTCTATATTCTATTTTTCTCATTTGGATTTTGACGGACTTAATATGACACCCTACAGCTTTAATAACCAGCTTGGAGATAGGCTTTCGGGCGGACTTTATTACTACGACGGATATGACGAGACAAGGCTTATCGTGTTCGACCACGGAATGGGAACGGGTCACAGAGCCTATATGCGCGAGATTGAAGTCCTCGCCCGTCACGGCTACCGCGTCCTTGCCTACGACCATACGGGCTGCACAAACTCCGAAGGGAAGGGAGTGAGAGGTCTCTCGGGCTCTCTTGCCGACCTTGATGCCTGCATCACCGCTGTCAAAAACGACGAGAGCTTAAACAAGCTCACCCTCTCCGTAGTAGGTCATAGCTGGGGTGCCTTTTCCACTATGAACATTACCGCCTTCCATAAGGACATCGAGTCTATCGTAGCTATCTCGGGCTTTATTTCCATTCCCCAGATGCTTAAGTTTATCCTTCCCGGTTTCCTCGGACTCTGGCGGAACACCGCAAAGCAGCTGGAGCGAGCAGCCAATCCCGACTGCGCAGATATTTCTGCTATCGACACACTCCGCTCAAGCTCTGCGAGAGCGCTTATAATTCACTCCCTTGACGATAAGACCTGCTCGGCAAAGCTGAATTTTCTTAAGCTCCGATGTGCCCTTGAGGACGAGGAGAACGTAACCTTCCTCCTTGAAAACGGCAAGGGACATAACCCCAACTACACCGAGGCTGCCGTAAAATACAAGGATAAATTCTTTGCCGACCTAACGAAAAAGAGAAAGTCGGGAGAGCTTTCCACAGATGAGCAAAAGCGCGCCTTTATAGAAAGCTATGATTGGTATAAAATGACGGAACAGGACGAAAAAGTGTGGCAGATTATATTTGACCACCTCGATGCAAAAGCATAATCAACCGCCATATATCGCAGATAGCTTATGCT
>JAFUPM010000068.1 GCA_017481225.1 Clostridia bacterium | reverse complement strand
TTTAAGCTGTGGTATGGTTAGGGCTTTATTAACCTGTGCTGTGGTTTGGGGCTTTATTAGCTAGTCACTAAGGAATTTTTTCAGCTCATAGAGGGTGCTTATCGCCTCTATGGGGGTCATTGTATTTACGTCGAGGGCGCGGATTTTGTCGGCTACCTCGCTGTCCTTCGACGCCATAAGTCCCGAAAGAAGGTCGACGGGCTCCGCGGCACGGGGCGCGCTTGATGCCTTGGGCGCTACTGTTCCGCCCTCGATGCTTGCGAGTATTTCCTTCGAGCGTTTAACGACCTCTGCGGGAACGCCTGCAAGCTTTGCTACCTCGATACCGTAGGAGTCATCTGTGCCGCCTCTTACAATCTTACGGAGGAAGATTATGCCGTCTCCCTTCTTTTTGGCAGCGATATTATAGTTTACAATTCCCGGGATTTGAGCCTCCATATCCGTCAGCTCGTGATAGTGGGTGGCGAAGAGAGTTTTCGCTCCTATTTTCTTCGAGTGGGTGTATTCCACAACCGCGCGGGCTATGGACATACCGTCGAAGGTGCTGGTGCCTCTGCCTACCTCGTCGTAGATTATAAGCGACCTTGCGGTGGCGTTCTTGAGAATGTAGGCAACCTCGCTCATCTCCAGCATAAAGGTGGACTGACCCGAAGCCAAGTCATCAGATGCGCCAACACGGGTGAACACCTTATCCACAACGCCTACTCTCGCCTCTCTCGCAGGAACGAAGGAGCCAATCTGCGCCATAACGGTAATTATGGCAACCTGGCGCATATAGGTGGATTTACCCGCCATATTAGGGCCTGTGATAATCATTACCTTATTCGACCGCGTGTCAAGGGTGGTGTCGTTGGGTACGAAGTAGGAGTCGGTAACAAACTTCTCTACTACGGGGTGTCTGCCGTCGCGGATAACTATTTCGGAGGAGATATCAACCTCGGGAGCTACGTAATTATTCTTAGCGGCTACCTCACCGAGGGAACGGTAGACGTCAAGCTCGGCAACGAGGGCAGCCGTGTCGCGTATTCTGTCGCGGTTCTCGGCAATATGCTCGCGGAGAGTGCTGAAAATTTCGTATTCAAGAGCAACGAGCTTTTCGTCGGCGGAGAAAATGGCGGTTTCCATTTCCTTCAGCTCCTGGGTTATGTACCTTTCGCAATTTACAAGGGTCTGCTTACGGACGTAGCGGTCGGGAACCTGGTGTGAGAAGGATTTGGTAACCTCGATATAATAGCCGAACACCTTGTTGTAATCTACCTTGAGAGTTTTGATGCCTGTTGCCTCGCGCTCTCTTTGCTCGATAGATTGCATAATATCGGTGCCGCCGTTTTTGATAGAGCGATAGTAATCCACGTCCGCGTTGAAGCCGTCTCTTATCATTCCGCCCTCACGGATAGTAAAGGGAGGAGTGTCAACGAGGGCTCCGTCAAGAAGCTCGTATATATCGTCAAGAGTGTCTAAGGACCTGACGATGTTCTTTATGGAATTAGACGGTAATGTAGAAATTAAGGCTTTAATTTCGGGCAGTTTGCCTATACTCTGGCATATTGCCCTAAGGTCCTTCGCGTTGGCGGTGCCGTATACAGCCTTAGCGGTAAGGCGTTCGATATCAAGCATATCCGCCATAAGGGCGGCCAGCTCCTCTCTTTCCCGCCTGCCCTTAACGAAATCACCGACAGCTGCTTGTCTATGCTGTATGGGTGCCGGGTCAACGAGGGGTCTGAGAAGCCAGGAGCGAAGAAGGCGCGCGCCCATTGCGGTTTTGGTTTTATCCAATACCCAAAGTAAGGAGCCGCGTTTTTCCTTTGTTCTCATTGACTCTACAAGCTCAAGGTTGCGACGGGTATTAAGGTCAAGCTCCAAGAACTGACCTCTACTGTATAGATTGATTTCCTTGACGAAGGGAACGTCGGTTTTCTGCGTTTGCTCTATGTAGCAAAGAAGCGCGCCAAGGGACATTGTAAGCTCGGGAGAGTTGAGCTTATCGCCCTCATCGCCGAATATGCGCTTTATATTATCACGGGCTCTGTCATAGGAGAAGATGCGCTCGGCGTTGTCTACGATAAGGGAGGAAAATCTATCCTTGGCAAACTTCACGGTATCGGCGCAATTAGCTGCCGCAATATTAATAATAATCTCGGAGGGCTGGTATGCTCCAAGCTCGCTTTTAAGGACGGTGAGATAATCCTCGCTTGAAAGATAGGTGCAGAAAATCTCTCCCGTGGAAATATCCGCGGCGGCAAGTCCCACGCTGCTTTTTGCAAAGCAAAGTGAGACCAAGAAGTTATTTTTACCCTCTGCTAAGAGGGAGGCGTCTGTGACGGTGCCGGGGGTGACAACCCGTGTAACCTCGCGCTTTACAAGTCCGACGGCAGACTTAGGGTCGCCAATCTGCTCGCATATTGCAACTCTGATGCCGCGCTCAACGAGCCTGCCGATATACACGTCCGCCTTGTGGAAGGGTACGCCGCACATTGCGGCTCTCTTTCCATCTCCGCAGTCTCTGCCCGTAAGGGTCAGCTCCAGCTCTCGTGAGGCGACTATGGCGTCCTCGAAAAAGCACTCGTAGAAATCGCCGAGCCTATACATAAGTATATAGTCGGGATACTGCTCCTTGACGTCGAGATACTGTCTCATCATCGGGGTGACGGTTTTTAGTTTACTTCTGTCGTCTATTACTTCTTGAGCCATTAGATTTTTTCCTCTTCAAGCTTATTTTTGTTAGGACCCCTCTTTATTGAGAGGGGCGCTTGTTTGTTCTGCTTTTTCCCTCTTTGGTGAGGGGATTATATCCGTGGGTGCGGTATGCCCTCTTTTGGAAGGGCAATTTTCAGTGGCAGCCGCCGCAGGTGGAGCAATCGTGGGTGCAAGCAGAGGGCTCCTCACCTGTAACATAGAAAGAGATCACACCGTTGACCTGGCTCAGCAGCTCCTCCACCGCCTTGCCGGTCGCCTGCATGTTCTGCATCTTTTCGTTCTCCATGATCTTCCCATAAACAGCCTTGATCCGTTCTTCGATCTCAGCGGTCCGCTCAGGGTTCTGATCGTCAAGGTTCTGCAGGGTCATCCGGTGCATATTGAATTCCATCACCAGCTTTTGAACCTCTTCGTCGTTGTCGTATGCAGCCTTTGCAGCCTCAAGATTTTTCATTTCCTCACTTTTTGCAATCTCATCGCCAAGGGCGTGTGCAAGCTCAATAATTTTAGACATTTTTGTTTCTCCTTTTTATTCTGAATATATTCTAAGCCTTTTGGCTTTCGTTTACTAAGTTTACCGTTGAGCCTATAAGGTCGAAGGTTCCCGTTTCTCATTTTCTAATGTGGAGCCTATAAGGTCAAGGGCATTCGTTTACCAAGTTACACCGTGGTGCCTATAAGGTCGAAGGCTCCCGTTTTCTCAATTCTGACGTTTACGTATTCGTAAAGCTGCCCATCACCTGTGAAGTGGACGGGCTTGCCCGTGTCGGCTCTGCCCGTATATACCTTTATTCCGTCTCGCTCCTCGAAGGAGTCAACCAGCACGCGAAGTACCCGTCCGAGATAGGGGGTATTTGCCGAAAGGGATATTTCGTCCTGCATTTTCAAAAGGCGAGTGAGTCTTTCGGACTTGACGCTGTCAGCTACCTTATCCTCAAAGGCGGCGGCGCGAGTTCCCTCACGCTGAGAGTATATGAAGCCGTAAACCATATCAAAGCGCGCTATGCGAAGCACCTCGAGGGTATCCTCAAAGTCGCCCTCGCTCTCGCCCGGGAAGCCAACTATAACGTCGGTGGAAAGCGAGATGCCCGGGACCGCCGCGCGCAGCTTCTCTACAATGGAGAGGAAGCGTTCACGGGTGTAGGTTCTGTTCATACGGGAGAGTATGCGGTTGCTGCCCGATTGAAGGGGGAGGTGGAAATAGGGGGCAATTTTGTCCTTGTGGCTGCCCATTACCTCAATAAGCTTATCCGAGGTGTCCTTCGGGTGGCTCGTCATAAAGCGGATAAGAAAGTCGCCTTGAAGGGCGGCTATGCGCGAGAGAAGCTCGGGGAAATCTATATCCGAGTGATAGGAGTTCACGTTCTGCCCAAGTAGGGTTATTTCCTTTACGCCTGCGGAAATAAGCTCGCGGCACTCCTCTAATACTGCCTGACTTTCGCGGCTGCGTTCCCTGCCCCTTACGTATGGGACAATGCAGTAGGAGCAGAAGTTGTTACAGCCGTACATTATGGAGACCCACGCCTTATGGCGGTCTCTGCGCACGGTGGGCATACCCTCTACTATATCGCCTCTGTCCTCGCCGAAAATGAAGCTACGCTTGCGCTCACACATTACGGTCCAGATAAGCTCGGGGATACGGTGGAGCATATTGGGCTCGGAGGTGAAGCTGACGTAATGGAAGTCGCGCTTAAGCTTGTCCGCTACGTGAGGCTCTGCCGCCATACAGCCCACAACACCGACTATAAGGTTGGGATTTTTCTTTTTCTCCGCCTTAAATGCGCCAAGGAAGGAAAGCGCCTTCATTTCCGCATGCTCACGGATAGCGCAGGTGTTGACTATAATAAGGTCGCAGCCCTCGTGGGTGGGAGACGGGAGATAGCCCATACTCTCCGCCATACCGCGTATGCGCTCACTGTCCGCCTCGTTTTGCTGACAGCCGAAGGTGATAACGTGGTAGTACATTCCAAGTCCGTGTACTGCTTTGCGCACACGGCTTATATATTCCGTTGTAGACAGGTCGTCGGTATGAAGTACCACGTTGCTTTTCTCCTTTATTATTTGCTCATCTAAATATTTTAACATATTTATAGGATTTTTTCAAGTACCGCAGAGTATTTTAGTTGAATTTGGCAGAGTATTTTGCATGAAGCCTGAATAATTTCTACAATTTAGTCAGTCTTAGTGCCTGTGGGAGAGGTTCCCGTCTCCTTGAGGTAGGCGCGGTAAAATGCCGAGTAATCGCCGTAGCCCACCTTGTAGGCAACGCTTGTGGCTGTTTCTCCCTTGGCTATAAGCTGCTTTGCATAGGCTATGCGCTTCGCTGTAACGTAGCCGTGTATGGATATTCCGCTACGGCGCTTGAAGGCGCGGCAGAGGTAATACTTGCTGACGAAGAAGCGACGGGAAAGGCTGTCAAGGCTTATGTCGGCGGTAAGGTTACCGTTAAGGTAGCGGATAACCTCTGCTATGAGGTCTCCCTCCTCGGAGCCGTCCTGCCCCGAGGTCAAAAGAGACAGACGAAGCACAAGCTCAGAAAGTAAAATGCGGACCAGGAGCGCGCCTTCGGCTTCGGGAAGGCTCTCGGTTTCCGAAAGTCGGGAATAAAAGTCCGAAATGCTCAATTCACCGAGCTTGGGGATATAGCAATCAGCGCCCGATTGAGGTGCAATTTTATCAAGCATAGGAAGCACGTCGGTCACCAAGGACGCCCTACGAAAGCTTATTACGGTGAAGCTGAGAGCAGAGTCCTCCGAGGTTATTCTCCGATAGCTGCGAGGGGATACTACGGCAAGGGCTTGCGACCCGAGAGGGTACTCGGCACCCTCCACGGAAATAGTACATTCCCCTTCCTTTATATGTATAATCTCGTATTCGTCGCTGACGGCGGCATAATGCTCCGCCCATTGGGCTGTGTACTCACGGACTGTGACTCCGCTATAACAGTGGGTTGTAGATTGCATTTTTTCTCTCCTTCGCTTACTACAGTATATAATAGCACACTTGAGCAATTTTTGCAAGGCGTTTTAGAAAAAACGGGCGGTAAGTGTGAGGTTGCGCCAAGGTGGTGCCGAGGCGATGCCGAGGGGGTGGGTGGCGAGGCGGTGCCGAGGGGGTGGGTGCCGAGGCGATGGGTGCCGAGGGTGCCGAGGCGATGCCGAGGCGATGCCGAGGGGGTGGGTGCCGTGGCGATGGGTGCCGTGGCAGTGGGTGGCGAGGGGGTGGCGAGTGCGTGATAAGCTGAAAAGAAAAAGCAGGCTGTCCCGAGGGACAGCCTGCGCTGAATCAGATATTCTGATTTTGAATTGGTTTATTCCGTTTCAGAAAGCAAAATTACTGCGCTGCCTTCTGGTATACCTTGATATCGTCAACGTCAAAGAGACCTACGAAGTCCTTGGAGAGAAGGATGCCAACCTTATCGATGCTTACAGAGTCACAGAACGTGTTCTTGGTTGCATCGGTAGAGGTTACGGTAAGCTCGCCGTTGATGTAGCACTTAACGTCCCAGGTAGCGCTTGCGGCATCTGCTCCTACTACGGTGTACTCAACGCGAATTGAGAACCATTCGGACTCCTTGTAGAGACCTGTTGCCTGACCTGTGGTCTGATTAAGACCTATAGCACCGTCACCGAAGTAGGTTCTGTATACTCTGGTGCCAGCGTCATTGCGGAAGGTGATATCAAAGACGTTGGGGCCGTTCTTGATAGTACCGTCAGCAAGGGGGCTGATACGGAACTTACCCTCGAATACGAAGGTTGTATCGGTGCCTGTGTAGGCGGGTCTGTCAATAAGGAAGATGCACTGACCTTTATCACCGGTGTTGGAGTCATAGGGGTCATTTACCCTGATGAAGTTATTAAGGGTTGCGCCCTCGCCATCGCTGGACATATTGACGCTACCGCCCCAAGCAGACTGGCTGTTGTTGGATACAACGACGCCGTTATCCGCATTTATGGGGAAGGAGGTCGCACCGTCGAAGTTGATGGTACCGTCAACCGTAGTTACGTTACTTCCCTCGGGTGTGGTAGGAGTAGAGGGAGTCGAAGGCTTGGTTGTGACGTTGTGAGTAGGCTCGTGAGCTACAAAGTCCTGTACCTCGTGAACAAATCTCGTATTGTCGAGGTAAATTTTACCGCGGAATGCACTCATAGTAAGGAATCTTGCAAAGCCTACGCCGATAGCGTTAACGTCAGCTGCGTTCTCGAACTTCTGGTCTACTACGATGGGCTCGGCTGCTCCGTTAGCATAAACCTTGAATACGGGCTCGGAGGTGTCGGTCTTCTGCCAATAGGTGAGGCTGAGAGTGAGCCACTTACCTACCTCGCCAATCTCTATTCTCTTTGAGGAGTCGGACTTCGGATAAGCGTAAATCTTGCTTCCGTCTGTCTTGCCGTCAAGCTTTATGTAAAGAACGTAAATTCTGGTTGCGGAAGCAGAGGTGCCTGCGTAGAAGCGAAGCTCTATTGCCTCGTTTGCAGCTGCGATTTCGTCGAAGAGAAGGTCTGTTTCGAAGATAGCAACGTTACTTGCACTGTTGCTTGCGTTAACTTTAAGGTCAAGGTAAAGCTGAATTGAGTCAAACTTAGACATAAGCGCAATGTTATTGTCGCCGTCCTTAGCCTCAAGGAACTGGTTAGTCGCGCTGACACCGTTAGGCTTGAGGTAGTTGGTGTCGGGCAGACCCGTTTCGTAGTCGTGTACCTTATCTACTGCAACCTTTGCATCGTAGGAGTACTTGATTACGGGCTGCTGCTCTACGAATATCTCAACCATACGCATCCAGTCGGAGGTGGTGTAGATGTTGGGCTTATACGAGGAGAGTCCGAGAGCCTCGAACATTGCGCGGGTCATACCGGTGGTACCGATACAGGTTGCGTCAACGTCGGACTGGTTGATAGGAAGGGATACCTGCAGACCCTGGTGGCTGGTGCCTGTTCCCGCATAGCTGTGCTTGAAGCCGCCGTCCAGCTTCTTGTAGCCGAGAATCTTGTTATAGGTGTTGGTGATAGCTGCCGCCGCCTTGGTGGAAAGGGTTGCTTCCATAATAGCGGTTACCTCAGCCTTAACCTCGGGGTCATCAACGTATTTAAGGTTGCTTCTGAGAGAGCAGATAGCCGACCAGACGTTATAAACCTCACAGATGTTGGTGGTGGAGGGCTGGTCACCGACAAGACCTGTCATAAGCGCGTTAGCTACCTCGTCCATATACTCGATGGGGTAGTTAACCTTCCAGGAGTTGTAAAGAGAGATAAACATGAAGAAGCCGTTGGTGAAGAGGAACTCCGTACCTGTGTGGTTCTTCTCAGACTTTTTACCCCACAGACCTATTTCGGGGTCAATCTTCTCGTTGAGGGCGTAAATCGTCATCTGCTTGAGAGTCATACCCTCGAAGGACTTATAGATGTCTTGAAGAGTTATATCGTTTGTTGTATCGTCGTCGCAGTTAACCTTGAACTGCGCAAGTGCAACAGCCGCGTTGGTGGAGGTCGCCTCGTCGCCCTCGGTATAAACGTAGGGAGTCGTGGGAACCGCGTCGGTATTAGGGTTGTTGTCGTGGTCAATATAATTACCAAGCTCCTTGTCGGAGGTGGCAATCTGCGAATAGGTAGCATTCAAATTGTTACCCATGCTGTAGGGGTTAGAGTCCATACCCGGGCCCATCGTTACGAGAAGGTAGTCGATAAACGAGGTATAGGACTTAAGATATGCAGTTGATGCATCAATCTCGACGTCCTCGGGGTTAGCCATCAGGATAACCTTGGATACAGCGGCTGCAACGGAGGTTGCGACGCTTGTGGTGAGATTGGATTTGCTCTTCTTTATGCTGTCCTCTGTGGGGCTCTCGGTAGATGGGTAAGGACGGGAGCTAAGAGCGAGGCCTGCAGCCTCAAGAGCATCCCAATACTCATCGGCGGAGATACCGTCGCCCTTCTTGCCGTTGGCGGTATCAAACTCGGGTGCGGAGTGGAGGCAGGAAAGAAGATCCGTAGCCCAACCAAGGTCTCTGCCTCGACGGGAGAGATGCTTGTCGGTAAGCTCCTTACCCCACTGGGGGTGATAGAAGTAGCCGCCGATCTGGAGGCTCTTCGCGAAGTAGATCATCTGCTGCTGCATAGCTTCGGGAATGAAGGAGGTCCAATCGCCATCATGGATGACCTCGTCTACCATGCCCGATGATACGATGAAGCGGAAAAGCTGAACCGTACACTGTACGTCGGGACCTGTAGCGTAGTAGTCACGTCCCGAGGAGGAGGCGTAGAAGCCGCCGACACCGGGGTCGTAGAGGTTCGCAATCCAAAGAGGCATATCGTCGCCGTAAAGTCCGTAGAGAACCTTTGCTGCATCGGCGATCTCCTGGCTGGAGGCTGCGGCAAGGTCAATCCACTGCTGCTGAACCATAAGGTCGTCCAGCTCCTCCTGCTTTTCAAGCAGGTCAACCATACCGTAAGCAACGATACCCTTGCCGGATGCGAAGTAGGGCTTGTCGCCAAGCTTCTTGGCAAGCTCCTCTCCTATTTCAGCCAGGGGAGTAAGGCTTGTAAAGGCGTTCTCATCATAGGCAATAGCGAGAGAGCCGCCCTCGGCATAAATGAGCCAATTACACTTGAAGTAGGACTCCTTATCCATTCTGGAAAGGAGCTTATAAGCCTTCTCGGCTATGGCTTTGTCGGGAATATTACCGACTACAATCTCATGCTCCTGGTCCATCATGTACTGGTTACCAAACTTCACGTTAACGCCGCCATTCTCAAGACCGGAGATGAATTTGGAGAAATCATTCTCAACGGAAGTGTCGGTGAGGATTATCCAAACGTCCATTCCCTTAGCGAATACGGTAGCATCGCCGTAATCGGCGGTACTGCCTCCGCTTTTTCCTTCCCCGTTTACTCCGTCAGCGGCGGTGCCACCGTTGGCGTCAGCTACGGGAGAGGCGCTTTCGGGCTCAACGGCAATCCGAGAATTACCGCCGTCCGCACCGCAAGATGCGAATGCAAGGACGAAGCAGGCGAGTAAAAGCAGCATTGCAACTAACTTTTTCATTACTCTGTTTCCTTTCAAAATAATATTTTCATAGCTCTGCTCCCCTGCGAGAGCAAAAAATGCAGAACTGTGCATATATATTTTAACATATTTAAATGTAGAATTTCAATTGATATTTGCAACAATATTTGCGCGCCTGCTTTGTGAAAAATGCACAATTCCCTACTGAGAGTAGAAAAAAGAGCCCTGCGGAAAGCTGCTTTCCGAGGGCTCTGTCAGTCGGGGTGATAAACGGTTTTATTGTGACGGCTACTCCCAAGGTTTTGGGGGAAAATGCCGTACTTTGGGTGATGGTGTACCTAAGGTCGGGGTGCCGTGCTTTGGGTGATGGTGTACCTAAGGTCGGGGGGTGCCGCGCTTGGGGTGATGGTGTACTTAAGGTCGGGGGTGCCGTAGTTTGGGTGGCGGCATACTTTTTACGGTTGGGGTGTGCCGTCAAAAAGCTAAGCTCAATATCCGGCGCCGCGGATAATAGGCTATCTTCTGCCTCTGGAGCCGCCTCCACCCCTGCCGCCGCTGCCGCCCTGAGAGGTATTAATACGTACTCTTGTGACGTGGGAGGTTATAAAATCGTCTCTCGCAACGGTGAGGTTAAGTCGCGCGTAGTTTGAGAGAGGATATATGGGGGATTTAAGCTTGCGCTTATAGCGGTAGAAAACGACGCCGAAGGCTATGCCGCCTGCGATAATACCTAAAATGATAGGAACTATTATAGCGGTGAGGCGCGCGGAGCGTCTGCCCTCCAGGACTTCGTAAGAGGTGACGGAGGCGAAGGCGGAAATTCCCTGCCCGAAGTCAGCTCGCTTGATAGAGTATACTCCGCTGTCATCGAGTATCCTGTCAGCGGCGGCGTCGGATATAAGGTCATAGCCGTCGCCGTAGGTAAACAGCTCGTAATAATAGGTGTTATACTCTCGGGTTATGAGAAGAAGGATAACGTCGTCGTCGGTATCGAAGCCGAAGCTTCTGAGTAAATGATTTTCGGAATAGCCGAAGGCGACCTTGCCTTCGTCATATAGGTAAATTCGGATAGGTATGCCACATTCCGCTTCGGCTTCATAAAGCTTGGCTTCAAGCTCTGCGAGATCTCCTCCGAGGAAGCCGTCCTCGTCAATTATCCTGCTTATCGAAGCGGAGGAATTTGTCGAAATTATGGGCATAAACAGAAGCAGAATTAAAAACACAGAAGCAATTTTTCTCATCACAGCAAGCCTCCTATAAGGAAGGTAAGCAGCCAGGTTACAGCCGCAACGGCTCCTGCAAAGAGCGAGAGCTTCGGTATGCTGACGGGCAGCTCACCGTAGATTTTTCCCGTTGAGCCGTTCATCGCGTAGGTGTAATTTTTGCCCTTTCTTTTGTAGGTGAGTATCCAGATAGGCATAAGGGTGTACTCCCAATGCTCCGCCCTGCAGGTGGAGTCGGTATTGCGGGAGACAATAGAGCTGTAGCCGTTTACGGTATCCGAAAGCAGGGTCTCGGCATACTCTCTCATTCTGCCTCTTATCTCACCGTCCAAATCCTCACGGGAAAGGTTGCGCTTTTTAGCCGTGTAGCCCTGCAGATAGGGGATACTGAAGTCCGTATGCTCGTTCAAGGGGTAAGGTAATATGCCCTCAAGCATTGCCTTATCCTCCTCGGAGAGGGCTGAGGCGGTTATGTCCTCAAAGTGTATTTCACCGCCGCGCTTTACGGCAAAGACGGAGGTTTCGGTGTATCTGTAATTCCCTGCGCGCCAGCTGCGGACCCTGTGGGCTGTGGCAGACATACGGGCTGTGGTATCGGAGTCTACTACGTAGAAGGGGTAGTAAACGCCCGAAATCTTGTCGGTATGCTCGGGGCTGAAATAGTCCTTCGGAAGGAACCATTTTTTCTTACAGTAGCGGAGGAAGGTCTCCTTGGCTTCTTCCTTATTAAACTTAAAGGGAACGATTTTCGAGGGCTTGAAGACTCCCGAGACGCGCTCGGAGAGGACGATGGGATTGTGACAGTAGTAGCAAATATCCGCGACTGTGGACTTGTCGGTTATGACCTCGGCGCCGCAGCTTGAGCAGTGATACTCGCGTATCTCGTCGGAAAACTCGCTCTCACATCCGACACTCGCCTCTTCTGCTCCGTCGATTGCGCGAAGCTCATCCTCGGCAAAGGAGGAAAGACAGAACTCACATTTGAAATTCTGGTTTTCCGCGTCGAAAATAAGTCCTGCACCGCAGTTCGGGCATTTATAGGTTACGGTAGCGCTCATAGGCTTACCTCTCTTTGAAAAATAAATAATTCTCGGTTTTCGTGTGTTATACTTAGGCAGAATTATAGAATTGTTATACCAATTCTTGATAGCCCAAGGGGGATTTTCGGGTCATTTATCTTTTCTTGCCGCACTCGGAGCAGAACTTAGATGATGCGGAATTCTCCTTACCGCAGTCGGTGCAGAACCAGCTTGCAGCAGGACGGGGTGAGCCGCACTCGGGGCAGAATTTACCCGTTGAGGTGCAGCCGCAGGCGCAAGTCCAGGAGTCGGCTGCGGGCTTTTTCGCGCCGCAGCTTGAGCAGAAGTTGCCCTCGTTTACGTTACCGCAGGAGCAGCTCCAGCCATTCTTTGCCTGAGGCTTTGCAGCCTCGCGTTCCATCTGTCGGCGGTTGGTTTCAGATGCGGATGCCATAAATCCTCCGCCTGCTCCCATACCCATTCCCATACCGACAAAGGCATTAGCAGCGCCGCCCGTGTTAGAGCCTGCAGCCTCGAAGCCGCGGGCAACCGAGCCCTGCACGTACCCTTCCCTGACGTTCGGGTCACCCAGCATTGCGCCTTTATTGCGCATATTGATAAGCTCCTTGGACTCGTCGTCGTAGGAGACGCTTGCAACGCCTACCGACTGCACCTCAAAGCCGCGCGCGCACTTCCAGCCCTCGTCAAGCTCCGACGCCATATAGGAGGAAAGCTCACGGGATTTGGAGGCTACGTGGGAAATACGGATACCGTCAACGCTCATTTTGTTGATAGCAGCCGTAAGTGCCTCGAGGAACTCGGAGAGATACTGCTCGTTTATCTCGTTTATGTCCACTCTGTCTGCATTTTTCGGAATAACCTCGGTATAGAACTTCACGGGGTCGGTGATTTTGATGGAATAGGTGCCGTGGGCTCTTAAGAACAGCTCCGCGTTATAGAAGCTGTCAAAATAGTTGACGGGGGTTCTGGTGCCGAAGCGAATTCCCTTTATCTCCTGGAGATTGATAAAGAATGCCTTCTGCGAGTAGGAGGGTGTGCCGCCGAACTTAATGCGGCGGAAGGCGTCCTTAAGTGACTCGCCGAACTGACCTGCAAAGAGCGAGGGGGCGGCGGAGTTGTCTACCTTATAATAACCCTCCTCGGCGGTAAAGTCGATTATCTTACCGCCCTCTACGAGCATCATAAACTGCCCTGGATATACGTGAATAACAGATCCGTTAGATATGGTGTCGGCAGTTCCCTTTTTATTGCTTGAGCGTTTGTCGCCTGCGCGAACCTTAACGCCCTTACAAAAGACGGTGGTGTCGCTCATAGAGTCAGCCTCTATAACCTCCTGCCACGAGTCGGCAAGTGCGCCGCCTATTGCTGAAAAAGTAGCTTTGATAATTCCCATTTTATGTACCTCTCTTAATTGAGTTTTTCTTTTATTTTACAATAAACTCGAAGCGTTGTCAAGACGTGGGCTGTTAATTATTACGGCATTACGTAACTGTTTTTCCCGTAAGCTCGGGGACTTTTATAGCCTATGGGTAGATTTTTGTCTAAGGGTCTGACGCGTTTTGCTCGTAAGCTCGGGGGCTTTTAGAGCCTGTGGGTAGATTTTTGTCTAAGGGTCTGCCGCGATTTGCCCGTAAGCTCGGGGGCTTTTAGAGCCTGTAGGTAGATTTTTGCCAAAAGGTCTGCTGCGATTTGCCCGTAAGCTCGGGGGCTTTTATAGCCTATGGGTAGATTTTTGTCTAAGGGTCTGACGCGATTTACCCGTAACCGATAAAAAAAGTAGAGTGGTGAGCTGATTTACTCGGTTGAAATTTTACCCAAACAATGTTATAATAGTTATAATACATTACACAACCTGAAGGAGGGTATTATGTCTGCACAAATAATAACCGAGGGCGGAAGACCGCAGCTTTATATCGACGGGGAGCGAACCTCTCCGATAATTTACGGTTTAAGCGACTTCCCTGCCGCGGCGGCTAACTCCCACTACGCATACAAAAATATCAGAGCCTTTGGCGAGAGGGGTATAAATATAGTTACGGCAGACTCCTCTTTGCATCTGGGCTGGCATAGGGTGTCGCCCTACGACCCCGAGGCAATACATGCCGAAATTGAGTCCGTTATGGATGCAAATCCCGAGGCTAAGGTGCTGCTGAGGCTTCATATAAACGCGCCCTACTGGTGGATGAGGGACAACCCCGGCGAGTGTGTCATGTACCGTACTCCCGATGGGGACGCGCCCGGCTACGACGACGGAGAGCAGGACAGGCTTATCCGTACCGACGGAAAAATGGATATAAGAGCAAGCCTTGCCTCGGAGAAGTGGCTCGCAGAGGGCGCGGAAATTCTAAAGCAGTTTTTGCTGTCTCTTGAGGGCACGAGAGCCGCCGAGGGGATTATCGGTATTCAGCTTGCCTGCGGCAAAAACGGAGAGTGGCACGCCTGGGGCGTTGACGTTTCGGAGCCTATGAAGAGAAATTTCGCAAATTACCTTCGTGAAAAATACGTGACGAAGGAAGCTCTGAGAGAGGCTTACGGTGACGTGACTCTCGACTTTGACACCGTCCCCTACACTCCCGAGCCTTTCTATCCTTTAGATGACGGCATTTTCCGCGACCCTAAAAAGAATATAGGCGTTATTGATTCTCAAATGGCAAACCAAAGGGTAACTAGCAATGCAATATTGCACTTTGCCAAGATAACAAAGGAAGTCGCTCCAAATATGCTTTGCGGAGCCTTCTACGGATATATAGTTGCAACAGGCGACAACGCGGTTATAGGCGGTCATCTCAATATTTCGGATATTTACAGCTCACCCTACATCGATTATATTTGCGGCCCATTCTGTTATATGGAGAACAGACTGCCGACAGGTGTGCCTATGCAGAGAGCCCTCCTTGAGTCCCACAGACTAAGGGGAAAGCTATGGCTGACGGAGATGGACCAATATCCCTTCGGCGTTGAGGTCAAGGGCGGCGGAACGGAGGAAAACTTTACGAAAAATCTTGCCAATCTCAGGCGAAACACTCTGCAGCCACTCTTCGGCGGTCACGGCTTCTGGTTCTACGACCACAGACTTGTGCCAAAGCATTGGATAATCGTGCTTATGGGCGGTACTACCTCGCCTGAGGTTACAAGCATTTACAGAAAGCGTGGCTGGTGGGACGACCCGAAGATGCTTGATGAAATTGAGAAAATCAAAAAATTCGGGGATAGATTTACGGCAGAAGAACATAATGGCGCGGCAGACGTTCTTATAGTTCACAGTGCGGAGGCGAAGTATTACCGCTATATCAAGGACTTCGAGAGGGTAGAGCTTCAGCTGTTCGAGGGAATTGCCAGAACGGGCGCAGTGTACGACTGTATCTACACTACGGAGCTTGATATCTGCGAGATAGAGAAATACAAATGCATAGTTTTCTTTGACTGCGGAATGCTTTCCAAGAAAACGAGAGAGATAATAAAAACACGGTGCAAGGGCGCGACGTGCGTATTTTTGCACGGTGCCGGCTACTGTGACGGTAAGAGCCTCTCGACCGATAATATCCGTGACGCGGTGGGTATGAGTGTTTCACGGTGCGATGCCGAGGTCCTTACGCTTTCGTCGGACGAGGAGAGCTTCAAGCTTGACGCTGCGGCTTACCCTGTATTCTCCGTCAAAAGCCCCGAGGCTATTGCTATGGCGAGGCTTGATAACGGTGAGGTCGGCGCGGCAAGGCTGGGTAATTCGGTTTACGTTGCCCTGCCCTATCTGCCCCTTAAGCTGGCGAGGGAAATATTCAGCCTTGCAGGGGTGCATTTCTATAACGAGGTCGGCGACCCGATGCTCGCTTCGGGTAATTACGTTCTCTATAACTCACAGTCGGAGGGCGAAAAGACGCTGAAGCTCAAGGATGGGCGCGAGATAAAATTCAAATCCTGCGACTTTGAGAGCGCAGTATTTGATATAAGAGACGGAGAGCGAATACTATAGTTACAGCCTTTTTGGGGAGATGTAAAATGAGAGATACGAAAAATGCTTTGAAGCAAATTATTCGCGTACTTGATGAAAAACGGGAGATGATTCTTAAAGCCGAAAGAGAGCTTTGGGGTATGCCCGAGCTTGGGTTTAAGGAATGGAAAAGCTCGGAGTATATGGAGATGGGGTTCCGAAGCTTAGGATATGAGCTGACCCTTGCCCAAGATATTCCCGGCTTCTATACCGTCGTTAATACGGGCAGAGAGGGTCCTGAGGTGTTAGTGCTTGCCGAGCTTGACGCGGTTATCTGTCCCTCCCACCCGGATGCCGACCCTAAAAGCGGCGCAGCTCACGCCTGCGGTCATAATACACAGTGCGCGGCAATGCTGGGCGTGGCGGCGGCGTTAAAGGACCCCGAGGTGCTTTCCCGACTTAGCGGCAGAATCAGGTTATGCGTTGTGCCTGCGGAGGAGTGCCTTGATATTGAATACAGACAGGGGCTGCGCGATGCAGGCGTTATAAGATACCTTGGCGGAAAGAGCGAATTTCTCGCGCGAGGTTATTTCGACGGTGTTGACCTCGCCTTTATGGTACATATGAGCACGGGAGCGACCTCAAGCGGCGCTTACGTTAACATTGACAGCCGCTCACTTGGATTTATCTCCAAGAAGATTACCTTCAAGGGAAAGACTGCCCACGCAAGCGGCGCGCCTTGGCTCGGCAAAAATGCTCTTTATGCAGCGACCTCTGCCATAAACTCCATTAACGCGCTGAGAGAAACCTTTAATCCACGTGACTCGGTGAAGTGGCATCCTATTATGACCTCGGGCGGCTCGGGTGTCAATAATATTCCCGATACGGCTGTAATTGAAAGCGTGCTGAGAGCCGCAAGCTTCGAGGCTCTGGATAGAGAAAATCAAAAGATTGACCGCGCACTTATCGGCGCGGCGCTGTCCTTCGGCGTCGGTGTGGAGATATGGGACGAGCCGGGTTACGCTCCACTCTATCAGAACGGACTGCTCGGCGAGCTGGCAGTAGAGGCTTACGATTTGCTGGCGCCTCACACCAGCCTTGAGAGGAAGAAATGCTCCTTCGGGCGCGGAGGCGTGGGAGGAGGAAGCATGGACCTTGGGGATTTGTCGGCTATTATGCCTACACTCCACCCTTATCTCAGCGGCTCGACGGGTCGCGGTCACGGCGACGATTATAGAATAGTTGACCCCGAGACCGCTTGCGTGACTAACGCAAAGTGGCAGCTGACGATGCTCACCCTTCTGCTCGGTGACGGCGCAAGGAGAGCGAAAGAGATAATTTCGGACTACTCTCCCGAATTTTCGTCCAAGGAGGATTTCCTTGCGCATCAGGATAAAATGAGGCGGAGGGCTGACAGAATAGAATATCTTCCCGACGGCGGTGTGATAATTAAATAAGATAATTAAATAAATACGAAGCTCCCCTGCGGATTTTCCGTAGGGGAGCTTTTTATGCAAGACTTTGACTTGTTGATATGCTCGTTTTTCAAGATAAGCTCGTAAACAAATGGTATACTAGACTTTGTCTTGATGCGACACAAGCCAACGCCATTTGGCTAGGCAGATTTTAGACGGGACTTTTCGTTTAGGTACGATAATCAAGCGAAGCGAGTCTGCAAGCTTGCTTGTAAGCGAGCGAGCGCAGATTGCTCCGCGAGCGTTTCGCTTTTGGCGAAACAAGCACGTAGTGCCGCCGAGTTTCTCGGCGAGCGAGCAGGGAGTATAGGCGTATATACATACGTCGGAGGGAGTAAACGGAATGATGTTTTTGCTTACGCAAAAGTGATGTTACTCACTTCGTTCGTAATGATGTTGCGTCCGTTGGTCGCAATGATGTGATGTTTGCCCATTGTGCCGTAGGCACTACATCATTGCCGAAGACTACATCATTAGGCGAAGCCGACATCACTTGCACGCAAGGGCAAACATCGTTCGGTGACCTGCTTTTTCGCAGGTCGCCGTTCGGGGAACACGCTCCCGTCAAAATGTGTCAGCCAAATTATTTCTGGTAGAGCTTGACGTCGTCAATATCAAGGTAGCCGACGTAGTCCATTGACAGAAGGATACCGACCTTATCAATGTCCTTCGAGCTACAGAAGATATGCTTCGACGCCTCGGTTGAGGTGGTTACGAGATTGTCGTTAATATATGCTTCTACGTAGTAGGTTGAGTTCTCAAGGCTGTCTCCTACGACGGTATATTCGATGCGCAGAGTGAACCACTCTCCGTTTTTATAACCGCCCTCGGTAGCCTCCTTGTTCATATTTATATTGTTAAGTCCAACCTTACCGCCGCCAAAATAGGTGCGGTACACTCTGTCACCCTTGTCGTTTCTGAAGGTGACGTCCAGGTGCGCGTAGCTTGCGCTGAGGCTGCCGTCGTCAAGAGGACTGATTCGGAATTTAGCCTCGAAAACAAAGGTATCGGAGCTGCCCGTATAATCGGGTCTGTCTATAAGAAGTATACACTGACCGTTATCCATACCCTTAACGTAGGGGTCGGTTATACGTAAGAAGCTGTTATCTCCCTCTGTCGCTATGGACATACCGCCGAGCCATTTATCGCCCTTTTTGTCAATGATTTCTATACCCTCGGTATCCTTTATGGGGAAGCTTGTGACGCCGTCGAAGGTAATGCCTCCTCCTTCGCCTCTGGTCGTAATGCTTCCGTCTGACGTTGTGGGCAATGAGGGCTCGGGCGTAATCTCGGACATACCGACGTTATGGGTGGATTTATCGGGAACGTAGGTTCTTGTGGTGTGGGTAAACTTCGTGTTATCAAGATAGAAGTCACCCTTGAAGTTTGCCATAGTGAGAAGCCTTGAGAATCGAACGTTCTTTGCTATAACGTCCTCGCCCGCCTCGAGCATCTCGTCAACTATAACGGGTGTTTCGGCTCCGTTAACGTATACCTTCACGCGCATAGGAGTATTTTCGGTTGCCTCGAAGTATACTACGTCCAGGGTGAACCATTCACCTATCTTTGCAACCTCAACGCGATTTTTGCTTGCGGCTGCGGTCTTGGGCGCCAGCAAAACGCTGCCCTCGCTCAGGTAGATGTAAAGGGTATATATCTTTTTCGTCGAGTCGCTGCCGTCATAGAAGCGGAATTCAATGGGCTCTGCCGCTTTATTTATGTTGCTGAACATAATATCGGTGCTGAAGGATGCCGTGTTCGCTATACTGTCCGAGGAGTTAACGTACCAATCGAAGTACGCCTGCTTGCCTGCCTCCTGCTTTGTGAGGTAGCCGACACCGCCCTTATCGGTGAGAGTAGTCTGGGTAAAGGTGTTGGCAGCGAGGGTGCTGGTAAACTTCATATAACCGGGGCCGGGGATATCTTCCTCGTAGGTATGCATCTCTATTTGCTCGGAGTCGTAATCGGGCGCGTACTTGATTACGGGCTGCTGGGAAAGGAGTATTTCCACGTAGCGCATCCAATCCGCCTCGTAATAGAGGGAGGGCTTAAGCTCGGAGAGCTCGAGGGCTGCGAACATTTCACGGGTGAGGCCTGTTGTGCCGATGCAGGTCGCATCCACGTCGGACTCGTTAAGACCTGTGGAAACCGGAAGTCCCTGGTGGTTGACCGTGCCCTTAGCATAGGCGTGAGCAAAGCCGCCGTCGTACTTCTTGTAGCCTAAGATTTTGTTGTAGGAGTTAGTAATAGCGTCTGCCGCCTTGGTTTTCAAGATACCGTCAATGGTCGCGGCAACGGAGGCTTCAAGCTCGCTGTCGCCAAGGTACTTAAGGTTGCTCTGCAGGGCGTCTATTGCCGACCAGACGTTGAATACGTCGCAGATATTGCCCTTGGAGGGCTCGTCGCCGAGAAGTCCGTCCATAAGGGCATCTGCCGCCATAGCGACGTACTCCTTGGGATAAGGAATATTCCAGCCGTTATAAATCGGCAGAACCTTGAAATATCCGTTGGTGTAGCGGAACTCGGTGCCGAGAGGCGCATCCTCGGTAAGGTCGCCCCAAAGACCCGTTTTCGGGTTGATACAGCCGTTAAGGACGGATATGAGCATTTCCTTGAGGGTCATACCGTCGAAGCGCTGATACTTCGAATCGTCGGAGTCGGTGTAGGTGTATACGCCGAGATTCTTTGATGCCGTGCCTATCTGACCGCTTGTGGCGTTAAGGTTGTTGCCCGTGTTGTAGGGATTTGACTTCATACCCGGCTCAATAGAATTTAAAAGATAATCCATAAAGCCCTTGTGGGACTCAAGGTATGAGGTGGAGGAGTCGGTGGCGATAACGAGGGATACCGCAGACGCCACGGACTGCGTTACGCTGGGGGTAACGGCGTCGGGATAAATTATCTCGCCGCGGCTGTTATAAGGGCTCTTATCGTAGGTATAGGGCTTCGGCGCATCGGTGCCGAGAGACTCCCAATACTCGTCGGCGGTAATGCCGTCTCCCTTGTAGCCGTTGGGGGTGTTGTAGGTGGGTCTTGAGCCAAGGTCAATAAGTATATCTCTCGCCCAGCCAAGGTCGCGGCCTCGGCGGGAAATCTGACGGTCAGTTGCATCCTTGCCCCATTGGGGGTGATAGAAGTAGCCGTTAGTATCCTGCAGGCTCTTGGCGAAGTATATCATCTGCTGCTTCATTTGCTCGGGAAGCAGGTTCGGAAGAGTTTTTCCCGTATATTTTATCATACCCGATTGGGAGATAAAGTTCATCGTCTGACGGGTACATTGAACGTCGGGGCCGAAAGCGTCGCTGTTTCTGCCCGAGCTTGATGCGTAATATCCGCCGATGCCGGGGTCGTAAAGATTAGCCGACCACTCCACTATATCGTCGGTATAAAGCTCGTAGAGCTGACGGAATGCAGAGGTGATTTCGCTACCTACCGCCTCCTCTAAGGCGAGCCACTCCTGCGCCTCGCGAAGGTCGTCTATATCCTTTTGAAGCTCTATAAGGTCGTAGGTTTCTCTTAAGATTATTCCCTTGCCGAGGGCGAGATACTGCTTGCCCGAGACGTACTCGGAAATAAAGGTATCAATGAGAAGCTCCACGGACTGAAGGCTCGAATAGATATTCTCGTCGTAGACGACGGCAATACAGCCGTCCTCAGCGTAAATCAGGGCTCTGCCCATAAAGTAAGAGTCCTTCTCCATACGCTCGAAGAGCTTACGAGCCTTCACGGTTGCGGGGCGTGCCTCGTCAACGTAGTTGAAGATTATCTCATACTCCTTCTCCATAGCGTAAATGGAGGTAATGGAGACCTCTCCCTTCCCGTTGCCGTCTGTGACAACCTTCCCAAGCTCCTCGCAAAGCCTTTCCGCCGCGGCGGCGCAATAGGAGTCGTGGGTTATTATCTGCACGGTGTCACCCGGCAGGTAGACGGTTGCATCTCCGTAATCTACGGGCTCTTTGGTATCTTCGTCGGGGTTGGTGTCTCCGCTGTCGGGGTTGGTGTCGCCTCCGTCGGGGTTGGTGTCTCCGCTGTCGGGGTTGGTGTTCGAGCTACCCGTACCCGAGGTATCGGTTCCGCCCGAGCCGCCGTCACCGTTATTATCTCCGTCCTTGCCGCAGGACCATAAGAAAAGCAGAGTCACGGAGAGAAGAAGAACAAACAGTTTTTTCATAAGTTGCTCCTTTTTTGGTTTGATGAATATATTTTATTTTCAATTAAAATCAATTCACAACAGCTAATCTGCCAAATATTAAGACCAAAAAACAGCAAAAAGAACAACTTATGAATGAAAAATTACGCTGATTTCTGATATAACTTAATATCGTCTACGTCAAGGTAGCCTGCGTAGTCAACGGAAAGAATAAGTCCTACCTTGTCTATGCTCTGTGAGTTGCAGAATTCGTGGATTGTTACCTCGCTGCTCTCGGAGACGAGAGTGTTATTTACGTAAGCCTTGACGTCAAAGGTTGCGCTGTCGGCGCTGTTGCCAATAACCGTATATTCAATGCGTACGGTGAACCACTCGTCGGTGCCGTAGCCTGCGCTGACTCCCTTACCGCTGTTGAGTCCAAGCTTGCCTGCGCCGAGATAGGTGCGGTATGCTCGGCTGCCCGAGCTGCCGCGGAAGGTAATATCTATAAGGGACATAAGATTATTCAAGGTGCCGTTGCAGGCTGAGATGCGAAGCTTACACTCAAAGACGAAGGTGTTATCGCTTCCCGAGTAGTCGGGGCGGTCAAAGAGCAGCACCAGCTGTCCCAAGTCCTCGTCACGGCGATAGGGGTCGGTGATGCGAAGGAAGGTATTACCCTCCTCCGTCTCGAAGGATAGGCTGCCGAGCCATTTATTACTCTTATTGTCGATTATCTTCAAGCCGTCCTCGCCCGTTACGGGAAAGGCGGTTGCTCCGTCGAAGGTGAGCGCTCCGTCAAGCGTTGCCGACGTGCTTCCCTCGGGTGTTGTCGGTGCCGAGGGGTTTGAGGGAGTTGATGGGGTAGAGGGGGTTGAGGGCAGCGTCTCCTCGGTTTCGTTATGAGTGGGCTTATCATCTGTCAAGCCCAGCTTTTCGTGTACGAAGCGAGTGTTGTCAAGGTAAATTTTGCCAACAAAGTTACCCATTGTGATAAAGCGGGAGAAGCCTACGTTCTTTGCCGACGTAGCTGTGGCTTCAAGCTTTTCGTCCACGATAACGGGAGCCTCTTGTCCGTTGACGTATACCTTAACGGTGGCAGCTGAGGTCTCTGTTGCCTCGAAGTAAACGAGGGAGAGCTTAAACCACTCGCCGACCTTGGATACTACCACGGTCTTTGAGGATTGGCTCTTGGGGGCTATGGTTACGTCGGTACCTGCCGTCTTGCCCTTGGCGTTTATGTAAAGGGTGTAAAGCCTTGTTGATGCCGAGGCTCCGTCGTAAAGGCGCAGCTCTATAGGCTGACCCGACTCAACGAGGTCGCAAACCATAATTTCGGTTTCAAAGATTGCGGCGTTAGCTACGGTTTCGCTTGAATTTATACGCCAATCGAGGTAAAGCTGCTTGCCCGGGGTGACTTTATTGTAGAGTCCTACCCCGCCCTTACCGTCGAGGGTCTGCCTTTCGAAAACGTTCTCGGTAAGTCCGTTGTTGGTGACGGAGAGATACTTCGCATCGGGCATATATTCCTCGTAGTCGTGAAGCTCAAGGGTGTTTGAGCCGCCGTCGTAGGAATACTTTATTACGGCACCCTGGGAAAGGAAGATTTCAAGGGCTTGCATCCAGGTCGCCTCGTGGTACATTGAGGGCTTATATTCAATAAGTCCAAGCGCCTCGAACATAGCTCTCGTCAAGCCCGTTGTGCCGATGCAGGTGCCGTCAACGTCGGATTGGTTAAGTCCTAAGGAGACGGGAAGGTTCTGGTGGTGGGTGGTTCCCTTAAGGTAATTGTGGGCAAAGCCGCCGTCGTATTTCTTGTAGCCCTTCAGCTTCTCGTAGGTGTTGAGGATAGCGGCAGGGGCGTGCTCCTTAAGTATTGCCGCAACCTCGGCTTCAATGCTCTCACGAAGCTGTGGGTCGTCAAGATTTTTCATATTCGACCTGAGAAGTCCGACGCAGGTCCACACGTTGTAAATATCGCAGATGTTGGTGGTGGAGGGCTCGTCACCCATAATTCCCGCCATAAGAGCGCTTGCTACCTTGGGGATATATTCCGCAGGGTATGCGTAGCCCCAGCCGGTGAAAATGCCGACTGTTTTCATAAATCCGTTGGTGTAGCGGAACTCTGTGCCGTTAGGCTTTTCCGCAGTAAGGTCACCCCAAAGTCCCGTTTGGGGATTGATATTTTCATAAAGGACACTGACGAGCATTTCCTTTAAAGTCATACCGTCGAAGCGGGCGTATTTCGGGTCGTCGGACTTGGAATACTCGTATGCGCCGAGCTTATCCGAGACTACCGCTATATGTCCCGTATTGGAGCCAACCTCGTTGCCCGTTGCGTAGGGGTTACTATGAAGTCCGGGCTCTACCGTATCAAGAAGGTAGTTCATAAAGCTTACGTGGTCGGAAAGGTAGTCGCTGCTTGCCGCGGTGACAACCTTGGATACGGCAGACGCCAAAGAGGAGCTTAAGCTTGCGGTAACCGTGGGATAGACGATGCTTCCGTTCTGATATACGGGGCTTTTATCGTAGGTATAGGGCTTCGGGGCGTCGGTGCCGAGAGATGCCCAATATTCGTCTGCGGTTATACCGTCACCTGCGGTTCCGTCCGCAGCCGTGTAGGTGGGGGCGGAGTCAAGGGAGTCAAGAAGAGACGTACCCCAGTTCAGGTCGCGGCCACGGCGAGAAAGCTTGGTGTCGGTAAGCTCCTTACCCCATTGAGGGTGATAGAAAAAGCCGTTTTTATCCTGTAGGCTCTTGCCGAAATAAATCATCTGTCTCTGCATTTCCGTGGGAAGAAATACAGTCGGGTCATTACTGATGCCCTTGACAAGTCCGCTTTGGGTAATAAATCTCATAAGCTGGACGGTACACTGGAGGTCGGGACCGAAGGCGTCACCGTCTCTGCCCGATGAGGAGGCGTAGAAGCCGCCCACACCCGGGTCGTAAAGATTGGCAAGCCACAGAACGATATCCTCGGTGTAAAGGGTGTAAAGGGTGCGCGCAGCCTCGGCTACGTCCTTTCCTGCCGCCTCCTCAAGGGCTGCCCACTCACGGACAGAGGTGACAAGGTCAAGATCGGCTTGCAGCTCTATAAGGTCGTAGGTCTCGGTAAAGACTGTGCCCTCGCCTAAAGCGAGGTATTCCCTGCCCGAAAGATGCTTTTCTATAAAGCTCTCTACGGCATAGGTTACTGCCTGTATATTCGTGTATTCGTTTAAGTCATAGGCAAAGGCGATACAGCCCGACTCGGCGTATACAGCCACACGGGCATCAAAATACGCGCTCCTTTCCATTCTGTCAAGAAGCTTCCTCGCCTTTACGGTAGCGGGGCGTTCTTCGTCAAGATGGCCTATGATAATCTCGTTTTTCTGATTTTGTGAATAAATAGAGCCAAGATATGCGGAGCCGCTCTCGCCGACAACCGCGCTTACGGCATCCAAAAGCTCCCCTGCGACGGCAGAGCCTGCCTTATCGGCGTATATAATCTGAACGTTATCGCCCTTGGTAAATACCGTTGCCGTGCCGTAATCTACCGATACGTCGGTGCTTTCGGGGGTGACAGGGGACGAGCTGTCGGCGGATACTAAGCCGCCTTTTGCTCCCTCTCCCGACTCAAGGCTTGACGCTGGGTCCTCGGCAGGGGTATTTACGGAATGCTCAGACCCTGTACCCGAAAGAGCGCAGGAGGTCAGCAAAACCGTAGCAATAAGTATAAGTGAAAGTACAAAATACCTTTTCATAATTCCTTCCTTATCTGTATGCAGGCGAAGGAATACTGTATTTCCATTCTATAATAATTATACAGTCCTTCGGTGCGTACGCGCAATGTAAATTTTACGCAAATTAATGCTAAATAGTTCGTTTCAGGATAGGTAGTAACGCTTCTTAACCTTAGGGTGATAGCCCTCTATGGAGGCAAGATAGCGGTCAAAGTCCGATTTATCGAACATTGAGGGCTTATATTCGGAGAGCCCGAGAGCATCGAAGAGCGCACGGGTCAAGCCCGTGGTGGCAATGCAGGTGCCGTCAACGTCGGATTGGTTAAGTCCCTCCGAGACGGGCAGGCTCTGATGCACGGGGCTGCCGCTGCGGTAATTGTGGGCAAAGCCTCCGTCATATTTCTTGTAGCCCTTCAGCTTCTCGTAGGTGTTGAGGATAGCGGCAGGGGCGTTCTTTTTCAGTATATCGGCAACGTCACGCTCAACCTTCAGGCGGAGGGAGGTGTCGGAGAGAAGCTTCATATTCTCGCGAAGGAAGCCCACGCACGCCCATACGTTATAGAGGTCGCAAACGTTGGTTTCGGACGGCTCGTCGCTCATAAGGCACTTCATAATAGCCTCTGCCGCTTTGGGAATATATTTCGCGGGATAGGATACGCCGCTTGCGGTGTAAATGCTCATAGTCTTGAAAAGTCCGTTTATGTAGCAGAATTCGTAGCCGCGAGGATTTTTCTCCGTCGGGTCACCCCAAATTCCCGTCTCGGGATTTATAGAGCTGTCGAGGACGTTCAGCACCATCTCAACAAGGGTCATACCGTCAAATCTGCGGCATTCTTCGCCGTCTGAGTCGGAATAGCGGTATTTGCCCAGCTCCTCGGAGCATCTTCTCACCTCGGGCATAGTGGAGCCAAGCTCGTTGCCCATTCTGTAAGGATTGGTGTGGAAGGCGGGCTCGGCGCGGTCCAGAAGATAGGCGATAAAGGCGGTATGGGAGCGCATATAGGAGGTGGTGTCTCCGCTTTTGGATTTAGCCTCGGTGGGGGTTGTGCTGATTGCGGCATCCATAAACCTTCTGTAGCTTATACCGAGCTTACCTTCGTCGGGCTCGGATATAAAGCATACCTCATAGGGGGCTTTGCTGTAAACGTAGGGACGTGGGAGATTTGTACCGAGGCTGTCCCAATATTCGTCGGCTGTGATGCCGTCGCCCTTTATTCCGCTTGGGGTATCGTAGGTGGGGGCAGAGCCGAGGACCGAAAGTATGGTGGTTGCCCAGGAGAGGTCTCTGCCGCGGCGGGAGAGCTTGGAGTCGGTTGCCTCCCTGCCCCATTGGGGCTGATAGAAGTGTCCGTTATCCTGTGACTGTATGCTCTTAGAAAAGTAGATAAGCCTATGCTGCATATCCTCGGGCAGGAAGTGACGGGGGTCGTCGCCAAGCTCCTTGACAAGTCCCGAACGGATTATGAAATATATGGACTGCATAGTGCATTGTACGTCGGGTCCGTAAAAAACACCGTCTCTGCCCGACGCCGAGGCGTAGTAGCCTCCCGTGCCCGGGTCGTATAGACTTGCAAACCAATCGACTATGTCGTCAGTATATAAGGAGTAGAGCTTTCTCAGGGCGTCGGCGGTTTCCTTGCCTGCCACGCTTTCAAGCCTTTCCCATTCTTCAATAATTTTCATAGACGTCTCCTTTCACACTATCAAGAAAATTATAACAGATTTTAGGCGCGTATACAAGATGTATTTGTAAACTTTACCTAATTTAATTTAATTATATCACCGTAAATTACCGCAATATATACCAAACCGACCTAAAATACTCTCATTTTGTTGCATAAAAAAAGAGATAACGATCAGGTCAAGGCCAAAACGTTATCTCCTTTATGTCGGTTAAGTATTCAAAAAATATTAGTTATCCCAGTTGGTAAATACTGCGTTGACGTCGTCGTCCTCGTTGAATTTATCGAGCATCTTCTCCATATTCTCAATATCCTCGTCGCTTGTAAGCTCAACGTAGGTAGAGGGGACTTTGGCAAGGTCGGCAGTATTAATCTTGTAGCCGAGAGCGATAATAGCATCGCGGACGGAGTCAAGGTCGGCGGTGTCGGTGTAGATGGAATACTCGCCCTCGTCGGACTTGATATCCTCCGCTCCGCACTCAAGGGCGTCCTCCATAATCTTATCCTCGTCAATCTCGCCGTCCTCGTCAACTATCGTGATAACGCCCTTCTCCTCGAAGAGGTAGCCGACGCAGCCGTTCTGACCGAGGTTGCCGCCGTACTTGCTGAAGGTTGCGCGAACGTTGCCTGCGGTACGGTTACGGTTATCGGTAGAGGTTTCTACTATGATAGCAACGCCCGAGGGACCGTAGCCCTCGTATACTATCTCCTCGAAGTTGATGTCGCTGTTGTCGGTGAACTTCTTGATCGTTCTCTGGATATTATCGTTGGGAACGTTGTTTGCCTTCGCCTTTGCGATAAGGTCACGGAGCTTGGAGTTGTTGTTCGGGTCGGGTCCGCCTGCCTTGATAGCAACTGCCATCTCCTTACCTATTTTGGTGAAAATTTTCGCCTTCGCGGCGTCGGATTTCTCCTTTTTGTGCTTGATGTTATTCCATTTGGAATGTCCTGACATATTTATATTCTCCTCAAAATTTATTACTCGTTAGATTTTCTCGGGGCTCTGCATACAGATAAGGTGGAGAGCCGTGCCGAGGGTTTGCTTGGTTGCTCTGGTAAGGGCTATTCTGCTTTGCTTTAAGTCCGCATTTTCACAATTTGCGATGCTGCAGTTATGGTAGAAGCGGTTGAACGCAGCGCAGAGGTCAAGGACGTATCTGGTGACAACCGAGGGCTCGTAATCCGAGAGCGCCGCATTTACGCGCTCGGGGAATGCCGCAATGGTTTTGGCAAGCTCGACCTCCTCCTCGCCGAGGGTAGCGCAGCTCATCTCGCCGCACTCCGAGAGCACCTTATCAAGCACCGAGCAGGTGCGGGCATAGGTGTACTGAGCGTAGGGGCCTGTGTTGCCGTCGAAGGAAAGAGCGTCCTCCATCATAAAGTTTATATCGCGCATACGGTTATTGGAGAGGTAGTAGAATACTATGGCGCCGACGCCGACACTCTCCGCAATTCTCTGACACTCTTCCTCGTCGGGATTTTTCTCCCGTGCGATATCGCGCACACGGCTGATAGCCTCGGCGAACAGGTCCTTCAAAAGAATGACGTTGCCCGTTCTCGTGGCAAGCTTCGCACCGTTGATGCTGACGGTTCCGTAGGGCACGTGGACCAGCTTATCGTACCAATCGTAGCCCATAAGCTCCACAACCTTGAACCATTGGGCGAAGTGGAGAGACTGAGCCGCGCTTGTGACGTATATTGCCTTGTCGAAGTTGTACTCGCCCTTGCGGTAGACTGCCGCGGCAATGTCACGGGTCGGGTAGAGGGTTGTGCCGTCGCTCTTGAGAATAAGGCAAACGGGCATATTCCATTTATCAAGGTTGACGATAGAGGCGCCGTCGTCGATTTCGAGCAGCCCCATATTGCGAAGCTTCTCTACCTGGGCGGGCATTTTGTCGGTGTAGAAGGACTCGCCCTTGTAGCTGTCGAACTCTATGCCAAGGAGCTTGTAGGTACGCTGATACTCCTCGAGACTGACGTCAACGAACCAACGCCAGAGGGCGAGGTTCTCCTCGTCACCGTGCTCAAGCTTTGCAAACTCGGCGCGAGCCTCGTCGGCAAGAGCAGAATGCTTGGGTGTTCCCTCGGGCTTGCCCTCGAGGCTTGCCGCCTCCTCTCTTCCTATTTCGTTATTTACTCTGACGTAGAGCTTAACGAGCTCGTCAACACCGCCGGGCTCTACGGTAGCCTTGTCGCCCCATTTCTTATACGCGGCAATGAGCTTTCCGAACTGGGTGCCCCAGTCGCCGAGGTAGTTGATGCCGACACACTTATAGCCTGCGAACTCGTGAAGGAGCTTCAGGGAGTGACCGATAACGGTGGTGCCGAGGTGACCTATATGGAAGGGCTTGGCAACGTTGGGGGAGGAATAGTCAAGGACTACGGTTTTGCCCTCTCCGCATTCGGGAGAGCCGTAGCGGTCACCTTTCTCAAAGACGTCGGATACGACGCGGCGGGCAAAGGCGGTGCCGTCGATTTTAAAGTTAAGGTAGCCGTTTATGGCACTTACAGCCGAGAACTCGGCGCACTCGATGGACTGAGACAGCATATCGGCTATCTGTACGGGAGAGCGGCGGAGTGTCTTGGACAGGCGGAAGCAAGGGAGCGCAAGGTCGCCCATAGATTTATCGGGGGGATACTCGAGCATTGCGAATATCTCCTCCCCTGAAAGGAGAGCTGCGCCGAACTTATCCTCTACGGCTTTGGCTATAAGGGCTGCCGTTTTATTTTTCAAAGTAAGCATATTTACCTCTTTTCTCTCTCGGGCTTATGCGCCTATCAGAGAGAATTTTTCATTTTAACGTATTTTTTGCCTTCGGGTGAGCCCGAGATAAGGCGCGCAGGCACGAAGGTGCGCATATCGAAGGCGTAGGCGAGAGCCGACTCTGTGCCCTCGGCGATAAAGAATTCTCCGTCCTTCTCAAGGACCTGTACCTCGGGTAGCGTGCCGCCCGTCTCGAGGGCTGCGGAGGCTTCGGCAAGCTTTGCGCCGTCGGGCTCGTCGTCGGGGTACATAAGCCTCTCGGGGGAGATGAACACTCTTCTGTAGCTGCGGTCAGCCTGCCACTCGGAAAAGGCGGAGATTATACACTCGGCTATCTCCTCGGGGGTTGCGTAGGTGGTGTCAACCACAAGGGCGTAGTTGTTAAGGTCCATAATGTCAACGCCGTATTGGGTCATATACCGCTTCTTTTCGGAGGCTCTGCGCTTGCGAGTGTCGCTGACGGTTTCCTCCAGGGTTTGGGCGTGCTCCCCTGCTCTGTTGGCACCCATAATGCGGAGGGCGCTGGTCTCTATGTCGGTGGAAAGATAGACCGGGAAGGTTCCCTTCGTGAAGTGCCACGCCATACGGGAGTCAATTACCATAAGCTTGTCCTCGTCCCCAAGGGCGCGGAGTCCGTCGTCTATTTCGGTGTCGATTTCGGGGTGAGTTTCCATATACACGTTAAGCTCGACAACGGTCATACCGAGTCTTTCGGCTATGGAGCGCACTATGGCACCCGTGCAGTAATATTCCGCGCCGAGTCTTGATATCAAGAGCTTGGATACTGTGCTTTTGCCGCTGCCAAGGTCGCCTGCAAGTGAAATTTTATCCGTCATACCTTCCGCCTCTCTTATAGAGAAATTTACATTTAACTCAAATATTATAGTCTATTTTAACAGAATTGTCAACAGGCTTTTGTTCATTTTGCTCAGTTTTTCCTAGGTTTTTAGGTTTTTGGGAGCTTTTTCTTATTTTTTTCGGCGTTAGAGGAATATTTTCTCACACTCGGGCAACAATACAATCACCCAAGAGATTAGGAAAGGATTGTAAAATGGAAAAGAAATTCAAATTTGCCGAGCAGCCTACGAAGGTAAAGGTGCTTTACGCCGTTGCCGTGGCTGTTCTCTGTATCACCGCTATCGTTATCGGTATCGTTTCGGTAGCATCGCAAAAGGAGGAGGTGCCCGAAAATATTACGCCTCCCACAACAGACGAGACTCCCGACGGTGGCGGCACGGGGGACGAGACTCCCGAGGAGCCGAAGCCTACGGTCTACGTTGCGCCTGCGGTTGGTGCCGTGACGAAAAACCACAGCATTGACACTCCCGTTTTCTCCACAACCCTCGGAGAATGGAGAGTTCATACGGGTATTGATATCTCCGCCGAGGAGGGCACTGACGTCAGAGCCGTTGCAGGAGGTACGGTTACGAGAGTGTATAACGACCCTATGCACGGAAAGACGGTTGAGATATCCCACGCGGGAGACGTGGTAAGCGTCTATTCAAACCTCTCTAACGAGGGCGTTACCGTCAAGGAGGGCGATACCGTTTCATCGGGCGCAAAGATTGGCGTTATCGGAGATACGTCGCTGACGGAGCTTGCCGACGAGTCTCACCTTCACTTCGAGATTAAGCTGAAGGGAGTTAGCGTAAATCCCCTCGATTATATCTCCGAGGAGTCAAGAAAGGCGTCGCTCGGTATCTAGTCGGGTGCGGCTCCTTCGAATTTGGCTTATTCACTCTTGACAAGAGGTCCGACTTATGATATACTGAAATAGCATTAAAGTTGGACACGGCTATCGGAGTATACTCTGCTCCGTTATAAGGACTGTCCCAGCCTTGTGTTGGGGCAGTCCTGCTATTTTCAGGATTTCAAACGAGGACAGTAAAATGAGAAATATTGCAATACTTGGATTTGGCGTTGTTGGCGGCGGCGTTGCCGAGCTGATAACGAAAAACAAGAGAGAGGTAGAGGCTCTCGGCGGAGATGAAATATACATCAAGTATATACTTGATTTGCGCGATTTCCCCGACTCGCCCTTCGCTGACAGAGTAATTCACGATTATAATATCATAGTATCCGACCCCGAGATAGACACGGTTATTGAGGTTATGGGCGGCTCTCACCCTGCTTACGAGTTCACGGTTTCGGCACTTAAGGCAGGTAAGAACGTTATCACCTCCAACAAGGAGGTTGTGGCTAACTTCGGTGATGAGTTTATGGCTCTGGCTGAGGAAAACGGCGTGTGCTACAGATTTGAGGCGGCTGTTGGCGGCGGTATTCCCGTACTGTCTCCCATCATTTCCTGCATAAAGCAGAACAAAATCAGCGAGGTAAGAGGTATCCTTAACGGTACCACAAACTATATTCTGACGAAAATGTTCAGCCTCGGAGATACCTTCGAGGACTCCCTTGCCGATGCGCAGGCTAAGGGCTATGCGGAGAGAAACCCCGATGCGGATATACTCGGAATTGATGCTTCAAGAAAGATTGCAATACTTGGCGCTCTCGTTACGGGCAAGCTTGTCCCCACTGAGAAAATACACACCGAGGGTATTACGGGTGTGAGAGCCGAGGACGTTAAGGCGGCTGAGAAGGTTGGGCTTAAAATCAAGCTCCTTGGAAGATGCATCACCGACGGAGAAAGCATTTCCGTTACGGTAGCTCCCTTTATGCTCTCCTCCGACGAGCCTCTCTCTAACGTTTCGGGCGTTTATAATGCCGTTGAGGTTGTGGGCGAGCCTATAAAGAGCGTTATGTTCTACGGTCCCGGCGCGGGCGCGGGTCCTACTGCCTCCGCGGTGGTTGGTGACCTTATGGAGATTATGCGCTCGGGAAGAAGCTACGCCGTTCCCACAATGGTTAAGGACGGCTCCTGCGTTCGCGACTTCGGTGATTTCGAGTGCAGAAGCTACGTCGCGATGACGGGTGTTTGCCCCGAGTGTGTCAAGGACGCCTTTGGCGAGGTGCAGTACATCGCGGCTGACGGAGAGTGCGCGTTCCTTACCTCTTCTATGAAGGAGGCGGAGGCGGAGGCTGCTATCTCTGCTCTCACGGCAAAGGGCGGCGCGCTCAAATCGAGAATAAGACTTCTTTAATAAAACCAAATTTCATAAAAACGATTTAGCAAAAGTAAATTCGGCAAAATTTATTCGGTAGAATTTGGTAAAATCGAATTTTGGCAAAAGCAATTCGGTGAATTTAATTCGTTAAATTTAAAAGGCTGTACCTCGAGTACAGCCTTTTCGTTTTCTGTCGTTTTGCTTGCGGCAGATTTTTATTTTCAGAGTTTATTTTCGGGCAGAGCTGCTTTTTGGATTAAAAAACAAATGCGTCAAGCAGCATATAAATTGCGTAAGCTCCGAGGGCGGCAAAAATTATTCCCGCTACCCAATTGTAAATTTTGTCGAACCTTTTGCTCTTCTCTGCGTCCTGTTCGTCAGCTACTCTGTCCTCCTCTGCTTCAAGCATCTCCTCGGGGATATCCTCTACCTCGTCTCTTTCCTTACCGTCAAGGGAAAAGTCATAGGTTCCGTCCTTGATAGCCTTCGCGCGGTCAGCGGCTGCCGACATTATAGATGTAACCGTGGATATAGTTTGTCCGTCGGGGTCGTTTTCGCTCATTTTCTTACCTATTCTGTCCATAGCATCGGATATTGCCGTAAGGTCACGGCTTGTGGACGCCTCGTCGATATCGGCGGCACATTCGTCGCAGAGGACCTTGTGGTCCCCGTATATGCCGAAGGCGAGAATGGGAGCATCATCTTCTCTGGCTTCGCGGTTGCATACGGTACATTTAGCCATAATTAATCTCCTTTCTTATCCTGTCGGAGGGTTGTGCGAACGTAGCTGAGGTACTCCTCGCGCAGCGCCTTCTGCTCTGCCTTCTCCTCCTCGGTAAGCTCGCGTTGCTTCATAAGCCTGCCAAGCTCGTTTATTCTGTCAATCTTTTCCTTTTCCATTTCGTCTCCTTACTTCTTATAGAGCTTAGCAAGTCCTCCGATAGAGGTTTCGCGGTAGTGGTGGGAGAGGTCCTTGCCCGTCTCGTACATAGTTAATATGACCTGGTCAAGAGAAATCTTTCTCGAGCCCGAGAGAAAGTTTGCAAGGCTGACGGCGTTGATAGCTCGCATTGCGGCTACGGCATTGCGCTCGATACAGGGTATCTGGACGAGGCCGCAAATAGGGTCGCAGGTAAGTCCGAGATGATGCTCGAAGGCTATCTCTGCGGCGTACTCTATCTGGTCAATGCCCATTTCGAAAAGCTCTCCGAGGGCGGCAGACGCCATTGAGCAGGCTGTGCCTATCTCTGCCTGGCAGTCGCACTCCGCACCGCTGATAGA
>JAFUPM010000067.1 GCA_017481225.1 Clostridia bacterium | reverse complement strand
GCCGTCGCCGTCGCCGTCGCCGTCACCGTTTCCGCCACAGGAAACAAGCATAGCGAAGGACATCACTGCTACGAGAAGAAAAGCAAGTAATTTTTTCATTTTGTTTCTCCTTTTTGTTTTGTGTTTGGTAAAATTTGCATATATATTTATAATGCATACTTTAATTATACATAAATTTCCCGTCAAGTCAAGGCTTTCGGCGATATTTATGTTTTTTTATTTTTTCGTAGGCTACGAGTCCGCCAAGTCCAGCCATTACGGCGCCCACGCCTACAAGAAGCAATACCGACTCGGTGGGAAGCTCTGTAATTTTCTTTTTGTAATCACCGTCAAGGCTTATCTGGTCAAGGCGGTAAAGAGAAATCATATTGTTAAAGAGCTTATCCATATAGGTGTCGTTTATCTTCATTTTGCGCTCGATGTCCTCGACGATGCGCTCTATCATTTCTCCTGCCGCGTTGCGCAGAGAAACCGAGCCGTTAAAGACGGGAGTCACGAAGGTGTTCTCAGCGTTACCTAAAAGCAGCTCGGAGGCGGCAATCTTAACGTCGTAGTACAGCTCCTTCTGCTTGCCTTCCCCGTCCCTCTCGCCCTTGCGGGAGATATAATCCTTATATTCGGCGCTTTGCTGTGCCTTGGTGGTTACGGGAACGTAGCCCTCGGTTTGGGCGTAGGATATTTGCACCTCGTTCGTAAGAAGGAACTGTGCGAAAAGCCAGGAGGCGAGAACCTCGCCCGAATCTTCCTTATTAAAAACGCATACCGAGGGACCCTGGGATATCATCTTGATATTTTCGGGGTCGACCTGGGGTACGGGACGAACAACCATTTCAAACTCGCGCACAAGGCTCTTGTCTATATCAACGTTAGGTGCCTCGGTGCCCATCCAGGTGGCTCCTGCGGTGGAGTCTATGCCGAAGATGCACTGCCCCTTATTCAGATAGTTGCCGGGGTAGCCCGTATGGGAGAAGGTGTCGAAGGCTCCGCTTTTGACGTTCTCGGCAACGGTGTAGAGGACCTCGCGGGTGTCGTCGTTGAATATGAGGATATCGGCATTATCGTTTGAATACTCTGCTTCAAGCTGCTTCAAATACTGTATCATCATATTGTCGGTTGACTTGTAGATTATGGGGTGAAGGATTTTCTGACCGTTCACCTTGTAGGTGCCGTCCTTATTTTTTGCGGTGGCGGCATTGGCTACCTCGAACATAAAGTCCCAGGTGACGACGTCGGGTATTTCGTAGCCAAGGGACTCCACCATATCCTTGTTAATATACAGCGCCTCGGTGGAGCGCATATAGGGCAATGCGTAATAAAGTCCGTTTACGACGCACTCCTTCATATATTGAGGAATAATTTCCTCAAAGCGCGGGGAGTCGAACTTAACTTCACTTCCGCCGAGTCCGTATTTTTTATCCTCAATAAGCTCTTCAAGGGGTACGACTATATTCTCACCTGTGATGTAGGTGGCAATATGGTCGGGATAGGTTATACAGACGTTGGGGGTGGTGGACGTGGCGATATTCGTGATAACGTCGTTGTAGATATCGTCGTAGTTGTTGTAGTGCTTGATTGTGACGTCGATATTCGGATAGAGAGCCTCGAAGTCGGCTATCGCCTTATCGTAGACTGCCTTTTGGTAATCGTTGGTCTCGTTTTTCGCCCAGAAGGATATTTCGTACTGCTTCGAGCTGTCAAGCTCGGTGGGAACCTCAAAGGCGGGCATAGGGTCAAGGTTGCCGTGGCAGCCCGTCAGAGCGAGGGTCGGGATCAAGAGAGTAAGCACCAGGAGAGCCGATATAAATTTACGCTTGGTCATCCCTTCGTACCTCCTCTCGCAACACCCTCCATAATCTTGTTACGGAAGATAAGGAATACCGCTATCAGCGGCAAGGAAATAATAACCACAGCCGCCATCATAGCCGGGATATTCTCCCTGCCGAAGCCGCCCTCGCGGATTTGCTGTATGCCGTTTGAGACAAGGTACATAGTCTCGTCGTCGGTGATAAGACGGGGCCAGACGTAGGAATTCCAGCACTCGATAGCCTTAAGGATAGTTATTGTCACAACCGTAGGCTTACAGATAGGAACCATAACCTTGAATAGGTATTTGAGGTCACCCGTACCGTCAACCTTGGCGGCGAGGTACAGCTCCTCGGGAACCTGGGAAAAGTTTTCCTTTAACAGATAGATATAGAACACCGAGGTCACCGAGGGCAAAACCAAGCCCAGCATAGTGTTTCTGAGGTCAAGCTCGGTTACGGTAACGAAGTTTGTGATAACTACAAGCTCGGTGGGTATCATCATAAGGGAGAGAAGAAGCGTAAATGCCAGAGCCTTTCCCTTAAAGCTTATCCTCGCGAAGGAGTAAGCCGCAAATACCGTGACAACAAGCATTCCGAGAGTGGTGACAACCGTGAAAACGAGGGTGTTCAAAAGATACCTACCAAGGTTCACGGCAGTAAAGGCGTTAAGGAAATTATCGAAGGTGGGCGAGGAGACAAGGAGGCTGGGTACGCTCTCCCCGTTATACTCGCCGTAGCTTTTAAAGGACGTCATAAGCATCCAATAGAATGGGAACAGAACCGCTATAGCCCAAAGCACAAGTCCTGTGTAAATCAAGGCGCGGATTATATTCTGCCTTGCTTTTTGTGGGAGTTTCAATGTTTTAGTATTCATACGCCCTCCCTTAGTAATGCACTTTTTTCCTGCTGACGTAGAGGTTAACGCAGGTTATTGTAAGCACGATGACGAAGAGGATTATCGCCGCTGCCGAGGCGAAGGAGGGATAGCCGCCGCTGTCACCGTAGAGCATATCGTAGATGTAGCCCACTATGGTGTTCATTTCCTTTGCGTTAAGGTTGGTTCCAAAGAGGGCAACGGCATCGCTGTACGCCTTGAAGGCTCCGATAAATCCCGTGATAATCAGGTAAAAGAGCATCGGGGATATCATAGGGAGTGTAATTTTCGTGAACATACGGAGCTTGCGCGTTCCGTCAACCATTGCGGCGTCGTAGTAGCTTTGGTTAACAGATGCGAGCGCGCTGGTTAAGACGAGTATTTTGAAGGGCAAAACAATCCATACGGTGTAGACACACAGCACCAGCATCTTCGCCCAATAGGGTCCGTTAATAAAGTCTATAGGGTCTATGCCGAAAAGTCCCAGGAATAAGTTCACCATACCGTCGGTGTAATCGGTCTTTGCAAACAGGAGCATAAAGACTATACCTACTGCGAGGGTGTTGGTAACGTAGGGGAGAAAATATATTGTTTGGAAGAGCTTGCGCAGCTTCTTTATTGATGCGAGCCCGACGGAAATAAGAAGGGCGAGAAGCGTTGACACGGGTACCGTGATAAGAACGAGAATGAAGGTATTCTTCAGCGCCTGGAGGAAATAGGGGTCGCTCAGGACGTAGGCGTAGTTATAGAAGCCGACGCCGAAGGAGGTCTGGGAGGCGAAGTTGAAGCCCTCCTCAAAGGAGTAGATAAAAACGTCTATCAAGGGGTAGACTAAGAATACACCGAGAAACAGAAACGCAGGTAAAAGATATAGCCAGCCCTTCAGGTTGTTTTGTTTCATCTTACTCTCCTTTCGTAAAAATATTTTACATCAAATATATTATAGCAAAATTATACTTTTCAGTCAATATTTGTTATGCAAAAAATATGCACAAAAATAGCCTTGGTTAATGTCCAAAATTGTCATTATAGGAAAACTTTTCTTAACTTTCAAAACTTGTATTGACATATTGAAAAATTTGTGGTAAAATACTCTAAGATGCCAAGTCGGGAAAGCGGTGATTTACCGTCAAAGCTCCGCCCGAGGGTATCTATTTTGAACCTATCAAGGGGTATAGCCAAGCGGTAAGGCAAGGGACTTTGACTCCCTCATTCGTTGGTCCGAATCCAGCTACCCCTGCCAACAAAAAGGAACTTTTGTCTACCAAAAGTTCCTTTTTTGTTTATCCAAGCCGCAGGCTTGGCATATCATCACCGCGCGAAGTGCGGTGTATATCATCAGCCCCTTCGGGGCTGTATCTCATCACGCGCCAGCGTGCATTTTCCTGCGACTTGATGATATACACGCCTTTGGCGTGATTTGGACACGATTACTTCATTGACATATCGTAAGTATTATGATATACTTCTAGTGGAGGTGATTTATAATGTTATTGCTAAATTATGATTTTTATGATATTTATGCGGTGCTGATATCGTTTCGAAATGACCCATCAAATACATTTAACGAGAAGATTGCCAAAACTATAAAAGCATTGTTAGAATCGCCCCAAGTAGATAATTTAATCGAATCCAATATAATTCGCCGCTCTATTGCAGAAATAGAAAATCTTGATATTGAACTGCTCGCTTGGATCAAAACAAACAATATATACACGTACGGGCAAAAGGTTATCAAAGAAGAAACTGCTTATCATATATTGTCCGCAGGATTTGCAGAGCTGTTGGTTTGCTTAAAAGATGAAAACTATAAGCGTTTTGAGGATTTGGCAGATGCGTTGCATAATGTTCCGATTATTCTCTCAGAAAGCCCAAGAAACTGTTTAAAACGAATAAAGATAGAAATATCTACTTATCGAAAGGAATGGAACAATTCATTCTTAAAAGATATCATAAGGTAACGGACACCTTTTGTTCGTTTTTCCCTCGTTTAGACACCTTTTCACTCGTTTAAGGCAACAAAAAGGAACTTTTGTCTACCAAAAGTTCCTTTTTGTTTATCCAAGCCGCAGGCTTGGCATATCATCACGACGCAGTCGTGGATATCATCAATGGTGCTTTGCACCATTGTATCTCATCACGCGCCAGTGTGCATTTTCCTGCGGCTTGATGATATGCAATCCCTTTGGGCTGATGATATGCAATTCCTTTGGAATTGATGATATACACGTCTACGACGTGATTTGGTTGCGTGAATACCCAACCGTCGACACGAGTGCATATACTTGACTTATCTGCAAAAGCGTGCTACAATGATTGTGAAACAATCACACGAAAGGAGCGAACCTTGAATAAGTAGTTTAAGGTGTATAAATAGTGTACGACGAAAAATTATCTTGGATACTGGATAACGAAGATAAAAGCATACCGCAGAATGAACGATACCGTCAGAATATTGAATTCGTCCATTCTCTTGGCTTAAAGTGCGATTGTGTTGGATGGAGCAGCTTAAATTTAAAAAGCTCTCGTTCCAACGAAATACTTGCAGATATTGACAAGTTCTGTAAAGAAAAGGGCTGGAAAGCAAGAGGTTGGTATGAAAGGTATTATACAGAGTCAACAAGCGATTGGTACGAAATAGTTCCTTCGTACATCAAGGAAATCACGAACTGCTTTGATAATACTGTGTATGATGGAGTGCTTGGTGAAGAGGTCGAACTTCCAAGCATCAAAGCTTACCACGAGCTTACTGTCTCACCCAAGTACGGTTACCGCTCTATTCTCGTTCCCGAAAGATTTAGGGATATCTGCCTTCGTCACAACGTTACAGATGTAGATTTTGTTTGGGTAAAAGATAAGGGAAAATACAAGGCAGAACAATATTTCGCTATGTATTGCAACCGACTAATTCCTAATATTTTGGTAAGCAAATACAGAAAATTCGATTGTACTGATAAGCAAAATGCCAGAGAAAAGCTGGAAGAATTCGGAGGATATCTTCCGCTGATTGCGGAAATTTTCTATAATATTCAAAGAATAGATTTACAAGATTGCTACCTCAAATCCGAAATGCCAAATTGCAATTTTGCATATACGCTAATAAAAAGACCGTATATTTTTGACAGTAAGACCAGATATGAATACCATTTCAATTATCTGATTCGTAAAGAATTCGCAGAAATTCTGCTGGAAGAAAATGCGATTTCTAAAAGTTCATTACGCCCTGCTCATATTGTAAGCGAGGTTTTAGGTGGTTACGAAATAGCAGAGACGATTGAAATGAACCGTCCTATTTCGGATTGTATAAAACAAAGCATTTCAGAATATGAAAAGCACAAAATTACACCACGCCCAATCAGAGCCATATCCGAAAAGGACGCCCTTAGAATACTCCGAAGTGCAAAGAAAGAGCGTAAGGAAGATTTTAAAAAGAGGATTTCAAAGACTTTAATACCAAGCTTGGCCGAAACAAAATACGCCCCTCTCGTTCCTTACTATTCGATTGCTAACGGAGGATTTCTCTCGGATGAATATGAGCTGTTATCCTACGATGATGCTTGCATAAAAAACGCCAAATTTCAAGATGAGCTTCAGGCAGAAGAGTTACTTGAACAAAAGCCCGACGGTGTAGTAATAGCAATGTGTACTGACGGAGACAGAGTTATTCTTTGTGCTGACGGAAGCGTCATTCGCTTTAGTCACGAAGAACCGTCTGCGGTCGATGAATGGAAAAGCTTGGCTCAATTTATTGCTGATGGAGTTGCGGAGTAGAATTTACTTAACTCAATTTCTATATATTGAGTCCTTCTCTGCCCTATATTATTTCCATAAATTTAAAAATCTCCCGATTTTGTCGGGAGATTTTTTGGTTGAGTTTTTTATTTTAGTTGCGGAATTTGCGGTGGGAGATTAGAATTTTACGCAAATTTTGTTGCCTTTGGTTCTTTTGATTTTGTAGGTTTTAAACTCGCCCTTGGTTTCGTAGAGGGCGATTTCGCCGCCGTCTAAGACGGTGGGGGTGCGAGGGTCGCGGATGCTGACGTAGAACTCGTCGCGGAGGGCGAGGGGCTGCTGCTTATCAAGCTCGGTGAGGTCTACGGTGAAGCCGTCCTTCTCTTCCGTAAGCTTTGCAAATCTTACGTACATTGCCTGGGAGGAGCAGTCCTCCATATCACGGGCAAGAAGGAAGCCGAATACCTCCGCCTGCTTTTTAAAGTAGTTCACCCATTTGGGAACGTACTCGAAATTTTTCTCGTGGTTGAACCTTATGAAGTTCGTCAGGTGCGTACCGAGTGCAACACCCTCGGCACTTCCCTCTCCTATGGGCTCAAAGTAATCGGGGTCCACGTCATAGGCGTTCCAGGTTACTATATCGTAGCCCTTGGTGCTGATAAGTCCTTCTATGGTACACACGTGGGGGTCGTAGGCGTGCCAGCTGTTACACCAGTACTTAAATCCTCTGTCCCGAAGCACCTCGGCGTAGGCTTTGTTGCCCTCGTCCTCGGGCGTACCCATACAGCCGCAGGGGGAAACAAAGGTGACTATATCCTTTTTAAAGCCCCAATCCTTGTAAATTTTCATAAAGAGGTCAACCATTCGGGCAAACTCCTCCTTGGGGAGAAATCTGAAATCTACGGGGTTGCCCTTTTCGTCGCGGATTGTGGGATAATACTGCCTCGCGGTATTGAGGACGTCATTTTCATAATAGCCGTGGTTCAAGCCGTGGAGAGAATAGTCGAGGTATTTGCTCTCCTCAAGTGCCTCGAAATAGGCGCGGGTGTACTCGGGGTCCATAGCGCCTGCCGCATCCCAGCCCTTCTCGTCGTTGGTTACGTGGGGTACGCCGCGGAGGATATTTTTTCTGTCCCATTCGCCCAGCACTAAGGAGCAGATAATCTTCATATTCAAGGCTTCGCCGATAGCATTCAGAGCTTTGACGTCATCGGGATGGTGAAATCTCGGAAGTCCCGAACGCGCAGGGAGATTTAGGTATCTTCCATCGGCACCGTTGTGCCAGCCAACATCATCAACTACCAGCTCTATGGCTATGGGAAGTGTTACGTTTTTCATTGCTTTGCCTTTCTTTTTCAGGGGAATTCCTTACGGTCGAGACAATTGTATCACAAAAAATACAAAATGTCAATAGCGGCTTACAACTTTAGAGGCAAGAAGCATAGGGATTTAGCCTGCTTTTTATATAAAAAGCCCCGACGCATACCGCGTCGGGGCCTCGGCTATTCAGCCTTGGGATTATTTAATCTGTTATTACTGAGCAACAGAATTCATCTGAGGCTCGGGCATAGAGATTATTTCGAACTCGCCGTATTCGGGGTAAAGGGTGAATACGAAGGGAGTGTCATCAAGGTTTACATTGCCTGAGATAAGAGAGGTCTCAATAAACATCTCGCAGTCCTCAGAAGCAATGGTAAACTCGGCAGACTTAAGTACTTCGATGGGGAGATTGTATGCGTACAGGCTTACGCTAATATCTTCGGAGTAAATGTAGAGACTAACGTCTACACCCTCCTCGCCAAGAGAAATATAAAGCTCAGCGCCTGTCTCAAGATTTTCGTACCATTCGTCAAATATATCAAGGTATACTTCCTTATCGGTAGGAAGAGTAATAACGATGGAGTCGGTGGATACCTCGGTGATACCTACGTAAACGGTCGCTATAGCCTTGGAAACATTGGACTTGGTTTCATCAATCTTCTGTGTCATAGTAGCGGAAAGTTTGAAGGAGAAGTCGATGTAATCGAGATTAAGACCTACAAGCCCGATGTTAGACTTGAAGCTAAGCTCCTCAACTGTAATGCAGCCGAGGCTTGACTTAAGCGTAGCGAACATACCGTCGCCAAACTCTGCGTCGAACTCAGCAAGAGTCATAGAGAGCATTGCGTCAACGGTTGCGCGAAGATCTGCAAGGGTGGGAATGCTTGCTTCGGACTGAGCGGAAACATCGCCTTCACCGCCGGGAACGACTTCATCCTCGGGACCGTTTCCGCCTGCGATGATGCTGATGACAAGGTCATAAATTTTCGCGCTGCCGATTCCTGACTCAGCTATCATAGCCTTGATGTCAAGGGCAAGCACAGCCTGATAATACTGATCAACGGCTTCTGCGCCGTATTCCTCAGCAATAATACCCTTGATTACCTCTGCAACGGAGGGCTCGGTAACTATCATATTATAGAAGCCCTGGAGATCAACGCCAAGCTCTGCTGTAAGGGCTGCATCAATCTCTGCGATAAGCCCGTCAACGGTGAGGTCAAGGATACGGAATATCTCGTCCTCGATAAGATCTACGTTGACACCCTCGCCAAGAAGTGCAAGCGCGTCGTTAAGTAGGTCCTTGACAGTCTTGTTCTCAAGGTCAAGATTGCCGATGTAAGAGAAGAGCGCGTTTACGTAATCCTTAAGCTCAACGGAGAAGGAGCCCTTTCCGCCGGAGATGGAGTAAACGTTAATAAGAGCGTTGCCTATGTCAGCGAGAAGAGCGTTCTGCTCCTCCTCGGTGATTTCGATATCGCCAACCATAGCGCCAATCTCGTCAAGAGCTGCTGCAAGCTCGTCGTCCTCTATGGGAGAGCAGACGTATGCATCAAGCTCCTCGTTGTACTCATAGAATGAGCCGTCGATGATGTAAGAGGTCATAACGGGAGCCTTGAAGAATCCGCCGTTTGCCTCTGTGCGCATCTTCTGGGTAAGCTCAAGCTTTGCGCTGACGGAGCCGTCGTCGGAAATAGCTACGATAATATCATACGCCATAACCATCTCGTAATAGTCAGCAACCGCTACGAGGTTGCCCTCGCCGTCGGTGTCCCAACCGTTGTTGTCGTTGACAGAGGTGGTTATAAACTCAACCTTAAAGGACTTCGCGCCCATAAGCTGCTCTGCAAAAGCAAGGAGAAGGTCGCGTCCACTGTCGGGAAGAGCCTCGCCGCAACCGTCGCACTCGAAGTCGAGGTTGAGGTCGGAGTGCTTGTGGTCGCCTTCGTTGCCGCCTTCATTGCCGCCTTCGTTGCCGCCTTCATTGCCGCCCGCGTTGCCGCCTTCATTGCCGCCCGCGTTGCCGCCTTCATTGCCGCCTTCGTTGCCGCCTTCGTTGCCGCCTTCATTGCCGCCTTCATTGCCGCCTTCGTTGCCGCCTTCGTTGCCGCCTTCGTTGCCGCCTTCGTTGCCGCCTTCGTTGCCGCCGTTTTCACTGGAGCCTTCATCGCCCTTATCGTCGCCGTTGTTGCCGCCGCAGGAGGCAAGAGCGAAGAGGGTAAGAGTAAGCGCAAGTAAAAGCACTAATAATTTCTTCATTGTTCTTCTTCCTTTCTGAATTTATTTTGTAGAACAAACACTATACGAACAACGTGCCGATAACGAGCCGACAGCTCTCACGTTTTTCGATTTAGCTACTTTTATTTTAGCATTTAGGAAAGATATTGTCAAGTTTTTCGGGGGTTAAAAATAATTAATTATAATGAATTTTCAGGGGGGATTTACATAATTTTCCTGTAATATTTACGGGTTAAATGCTTAGTGGGCACCCGTGTTAAATTTTCGAATCCCAGAGTCCGCAGAAGCTGTCAATGGGGTCGGTGCCGAGGAAGGCTTCCTTGCCTTTTATTAGCTTATCCACGAGGGCTTCCATAGTTGAGGGCTTGGAATCGTAGGCGTTGATGTAGGTGCGAACCTGGGGAATGTCGGCGAGCATCGTGGGCGAGTTGACGCTGATAGCAACAACGGGAAGCTCGAAAACGTACCACGGAATTTCGCCGCCGCCCTTGGAGAGTCCGAATGCGGGTCTGCCGTTGGATACGTCGCAAAGGGTGATAACAAGGTCCTGTCCCGAAACGAACCCATCTATGGCGTTTTTGCCTGCGAAATACAGGTTGAGATTAGGCTTTTCGCCTCTTGCAATCTGCGCCTTTATCTGCTCGAGGGGGCTTTCGTAGAGGAAGGCGTCAAAGCCGCGCTCAATGAGTCTGTCGCGAAGGTCCTCGGCAGGGTTCTTTTTCGTCCCTGCTCCGCCCATTGCCATTTGAACGAGGGCATCCATAGGTCCTGCCGCGCCCTTGACGTAGACTATCATAATTCTCTTGTATTTCTCGGGGATTATAGGCAGTACGTCCTCGTCCTTATACTTTACGAGGGTTATGGAGTCGCGGCTGATAGCCTCTGCCGCCGCCTTGTATTCGGGCTTGCCTATAGCGTCTGCCGCGTTACCTTCAGGAACAAGCTCCTCCTTCGCCTTTTTGTGAAGTCCCATATGCGCCTTGAGTCCGAGAATTCGGGTGAGAGCTTCGGTCATTCTCTCCTCGCTTATCTTGCCACTTCTGTAGGCGTCGAGCATTGTGGCGAAGTCCTCGTCGGGGTCGTTGAAGAAGAGGAACATATCACAGCCTGCGTTGATGCTTGCAGGGAGCATTTCACGTCTGGTCATACGGTCTGTCATAGCTACCATATGGCTGGCATCGGTCACTACCATACCGTTAAAGCCGAGCTTATCGCGGAGAAGTCCCGTCATAATCTCGGGGCAAAGGGTTGCGGGGAGAAGCTCCTCGTCGGTGACGGTTGGGTTCACCTCGCGCATATACTCGCGCATCATTATGTGACCGCCCATTACGGCGTCAAGTCCTGCATCTATGAGGGTTTTGTATACGTGGCCGTAGGTTTCCATCCAGCGTTTCTCGCCAAAGGAGTTAAGGTTGTTTGCAATGTGGGCGTCGCGGAAGTCCTGGCCGTTGCCGGGGAAATGCTTCGCTGCGCAGGCAACACCTGCCGTGTGTGCGCCCTCAAGGTAGGCGCGGCTCATCTCGGCTACTTTCTCGTGGTCGCAGCCGAAGGCGCGGGAGACAACCTCGGTATTAAGCCAATTGTAGTGAATGTCGCAAACGGGAGCAAAAGCCATATTACAGCCTACAGCAACCGCCTCTTCGTTGGAGTACTGACCAAGCTCGCGAGCATGCTCGGGCTTCCCTGTTGCTCCGATTTTTATGCCGCTGCCGATATAGGTGCCGTCGGAGCAGCAGCCGTTACCGCCCGTTTCGGTATTGCAGGCGATAAAGAGGGGGATTTTAGAATTGCTTTGAAGTATGGTGTTCTGCATCTTTACGGCGGTGGCAGGCATATTGTTATAGCGGCAGCCACCAAGGTGATACTTCTCAACCAGGTTTTTGAGGTAGCCCTCGTCCATTCCCGCCGTGAGCTGGAAGAAGAGCTGTCCGACCTTCTCCTCGTCGGTCATTTTGGCTATTGTACTTTCAACCCACTTTATGTCATCCTCGCCGAGAAGGTAGGGCTTAGCTTTAAGATTCACCATTTTTTATTTTCTCCGTTCTATATTATTTTTCAAGATTTGATTTAAACTGCTTGATTTTTTCTTCCGAATATCCATCTTTGTAGCTTCCGTCTAAGAGCTTTCCGAACGCGGTATCTATAAATTCGCGCCAGCTTTCCTCCTCGTGCCCAACGAGTATCGGATAGAAATAAACTCCGCATTTTTCAGCGGCGGCACAGTCACCGGGTGCGTCACCGCACATAACGACGTGGGTTTTACCGTAGCCCTTATCAAGGAGCGCCTTGATGCAGGCAGCCTTCGTTCCCGAGTTTTGCGCCAGGACTATATCCGTATGCTCTAACAGTCCGTGCTTTTCCCATTCCTCAAGAACAGCCTCGAGATTTGCGCTGGAGACTATGGCAACGTCCGCGCCCTTGTGGGCAAATCGTAACGCCTCTCGCGCCAGGGGAAACGGGCGTATTTCCTCCTCGGGCAGCTCGGAGACCCTTCGGTTAACTTCCCTGCTCCAAGCGAGCGCGCCTCTGAGGGAACGGCTTTCAGGCTTCTCTAAAAGCTTCTCCTCAAGGGCGGAGTTCGACAGCTCGGGGGCTGCCTCAACCCACTCGACAAGGTCGGAAATATCCTCAATTTTACGGTATTTTTCGGATATTTCGGAGAGAGCCATAGCAAGTCCCTTGAAGCGGTTTATTCCTCGCGTCATAGTATAGAGGTTTATATCGTTCCAACGGGCGAGGATTTCTTCGCTCCACTCCCCAAGGTCCCACTCCGCGACCATACAGGGTCCGAAGGCGCGAAAATGCTTGATATCCATAGTGTCCATAGCGCAGCCGTCACTGTCCACGCAGACTAGAAAATCTCTTTTCTTTTCGTAGCTTCTAAGGTCCTTCAATTTATTTCCTCGCTTTTCAATTTTTACTACATATATTATACATTGAAATCGGCATAAAAATCAAGTGTGTAAAATTGACTAAAAAATTTACGCAAATTGTGCATAATAACCACAGGCGGCAACTTTTAAGTCACATTTTGCGGTGAGGGATTGGTTAGCACTGAGGTTTTTCGCACTAAAATTTACGAAATGCTTTATTTTTTTGCAAACTTTTGCCAAAACTATTGACAAACCGTCCATAATGTGCTATTATATTTTAGCGCGAAAAACCCGCAAAATTTCATACGCCCCTGTAGCTCAGCTGGTAGAGCACTTGACTTTTAATCAAGGTGTCCGGAGTTCGATTCTCCGCAGGAGCACCAAAAATAGCAGAACACCTTCACGGTGTTCTGCTATTTTTTGCTTCCTGCTCGAATCGGCTTCGTGCGCGCGGCGCGGGAGTTCGAATTTTAGCGGCACGTTTCACCTAGTGAAACAACCCTTTTTCCTCTATCCGCAGATTTCCCTGCCGCTAATTCTCCGCAGACACCGTCATGGTGTTCTGCTATTTTTTTTGCTTCCTGCTCGAATCGGCTTCGTGCGCGCAGCGCGGGAGTTCGAATTTTAGCGGCACGTTTAACCTAGTGAAACAACCCTTTTACCTCTATCCG
>JAFUPM010000066.1 GCA_017481225.1 Clostridia bacterium | reverse complement strand
TCTCCTCGAGGTAGTCGAAAATTGAGGTGGGAAGTATCATTGCCAGGGGGGACGTGTCGCATAATACGATAATACTGCCCTCTAAAAGCTGGGCGGCGGCGGTGTCGGGACGCTCGGTTGTACGTATTTTCGGGAAGGGGTTATACCAGCCCGAGCGAATGAGAGTTTCGGCAAGGCTCTGGTAGCCGAGGGTCAGGGATTTCGGCTTTACTTTTTTGAGCTTTTTCTTAATATCGGCAAGGCTCTCCTCGTCGGCAACCCCCTTCATATAGCACACAACAACGTCAGTACCCGAGGAGCCGCCGAGACCGAAATGCTCAAGGGTGAGCCTTGGGTCCCGTATTCTGCGGCGAATGAGGGCGGTGTTCACCACCAGGGTCTCAACGAAGCCGTCTCTTGCTCCCTGCATAACTCTGTCGCTCTCGGGCTCTGCGGTTGTCCTGGCAGGGTAGGTGCGCAGGTCGAGCAGTATTGCCTCGCCCTCAAAGGTCTCCGAAAGAAGGGCGGTCTGACCCGAGAGAACGGCTCTTATAAGCTTGGAGCGACTTTTAGTTACCTCCACCTCAACGTAGGGAAGAACCCTCTCGAGCTCCGACGCCCCCGACAGCTCCTTTTGCGAGAGCAGATATTGCATAATTCTCAGCATCTCTCCGTCCTTGACGAAGCCGTCAATGTAGAAAAAGCATACGTCCTTTTTGCACACCTCAAGGTGTCTTTCGATTATATCGAAGCTTTCGGACACGCGCAGCTCCTCTCTCATAAGAAGAGTGTCCAGGTTGTAATCTCCCGAAAGCATATTTTTTGTACCGTTCATAGCCGCCTCCTGTTTTTAGTATTGTTGGCATCTTTTAGGAAAAATATTCCCGAGGTCTCGGGACAAATACACTGTAATTTGCCTTTACATACAGGATTTTACCGACCCTACGTGTTGACAAAGGTCAAAATATATGTTATAGTATATTTTGTTAAAATATTTTTATTTATGGAGTGGAAAATGGAATTACTTGAAAAGGACCTGCAAGCCGAGGCTCTCCCTCACAGCGGACTTACCTCCGCGGAGGTTTCTGAGCAGCGCGCCAAGGGTAACGTCAACGTCGTCAAGGAGAAGGTAGGTAAAAGCTACGGACGGATTATTGCGGATAATCTTCTCACCTTTTTCAACTTCGTCTGGGCTCTGGTTGCGGTAGTGCTTATAGCTATCGGCAGCTTTGAGAACCTGACCTTCTTATTCATAATCATTCCCAACGTGCTTATTGCAATTATCCAGGAGATAAGAGCGAAGAGAACCGTTGAGAAGCTGTCGGTGACCACAGAGCCGAAGGCTACGGTTATCCGCGACGGCGTCCTTATGGAAATTGACGTATCCGACATCGTTCTCGGTGACGTTATGAAAATAGAGATGGGCAAGCAGGTGCTTTCCGATGCAACCGTTCTCTCGGGCTTTGCCGAGGCAAATGAGAGTATGCTCACGGGAGAGTCCGACGCCATAAAAAAGCAGGAGGGCGATACAGTCCTCGCGGGCAGCTTCCTCGTCAGCGGAAGCATTTACGTAAAGGTCGTGCGCGTGGGTAAGGACAACTACGTCCACAAAATAGAGAGCGCGGCGAAAAGCTTCAAGGCTCCCGCCTCCCACCTTTTCCGTGACCTTAACAGACTTATAAAGTACATAGGAATCTTTATGGTGCCTATGACGGCGGCAATGTTCGTTGCCAACTATATAGCCAGCGACAAGGTCCTTGATGCGGCTATTGCCGCCACCTCGGGCTCGGTTATCGGTATGATACCCGCGGGTATGTATCTTCTGGTTACAATAACGCTGACACTCAGCGTTATCACCCTGTCGAAAAAGCAGACGCTGGTTCAGGATATGTACTCCATAGAGATGCTCGCCTCGGCGGACGTTGTGTGCCTTGACAAGACGGGAACTATCACCGACGGAACTATGTGCGTTACGGCGTTTGAGTCACTTGATGGCACCCCGTGTGACGAAATTCGCAAAATTATGGCTCTTGTAGAGGGCTCGGAGGAGAGTATAAACAACACCTCGCGCGCACTTATTGAGTTCTTTGGCAGAGAGTCCTCTGAGGTTCTTGACAAGATTCCCTTCTCCTCGGCGCGTAAGTTCTCCGCTGTAAGGCTTGACGTAGGAAGCTTTGCCATAGGCGCGCCTCACTTCGTTCCTTGTCCCGTTTCGGAGGAGCTGGAGGAGAAGATAAGACTCCACGCGAAAGAGGGTGAAAGAGTGCTTCTGCTTGCAAGGCTTGATAGCCTTGACGGTGAGGGTGTGGCTGTGGCTATGATAGCGATTGCCGACAGAATCCGTCCAAACGCCAAGGAAACCATAGCTAAATTCCAGGAGCAGGGCGTAACCATCAAAATCATTTCCGGTGACCACGCGGCTACCGTCTCCACCATTGCGGGAAGGGTTGGCGTCAAGGACGCGGAAAACTATATTTCCTGCGAAAGCCTCACCGACGAGGAGCTTGCTGCCGCGGCGGAAAAGCACGCCGTATTCGGCAGAGTAACACCCGAGCAGAAGGTTCTTCTCGTCAAAACTCTAAAGGCTGCAGGTCACGTTGTAGCAATGACGGGTGACGGAGTAAACGACACCCTCGCCCTTAAGGAATCCAACTGCGCCATAGCGATGGCTGACGGCAGCGAGGTAGCGAGAAAGGTATCTCAGATAGTCCTCTTAAACTCCGATTTTGCGACACTCCCTGACGTTGTCAGAGAGGGAAGGCGCTGTATAAACAACGTGCGCAGCTCCGCGTCGCTCTACCTTATGAAGACTATGTTCGTCATAATGCTCTCGCTCTTTGCGGTGTTCACCCTCTCGTCCTATCCCCTTGAGCCGGGTCAGATGATATTCATTGAAATGTTCGTTATAGGTATCTCCTCGGTGCTTCTCGCCCTGGAGCCTAACAACAAGCGCATAGAGGGAACTTTCCTAAAATCGGTTCTTGTCAGAAGCGCGCCCTCTGCTCTTGTTATGTTCATACCCGTGCTGATTATTATGATACTCGGTATGCTCGATATCGGTATCAGCTCCGACGTCCGTGACTCCGTCATAATGATAGTTCTCACGGCTGTGGGCTACGTTAACCTTATCTCCATTTGCACCCCCTTCACAAAGTGGCGCGCAGGCGTGTGTATTCTCGTGGGCGCAGGCATACTTGTTACGATGCCTCTTACCGTGTTTGCGGGCGAGCTGTTGCTCGGCAAGCCAGACCCCTACGGAGTGCTTCTCGCCTTTGAGAATATGGGCTTCTTCCTTGGAATGCTGGGAATAGGCGTATCCCTTGCGGCACTGCTCCAGCTCTTCCGCGGCAAAATGGAGAGGCTTATCTTCGGTGCAATAGACAAAATATCACTCGCACTTGCAAAAAGAAAAAAGTAATTTTCTCATAAAAGCAGCAACTTCTAGATTAGGCTCCGCGCGGGAGCCGAAATAAAAAAGCGTCGGGACGTGTCGCAAAAATGCCATCCCGACAACTCGGAGGCTGAAATGACAAAAAGTGAGATTAAGCAGTTTAAACTTAAAATAGGAGAGGAAAGCTTCGAATGTGAGACCCCCTTCTCGCTCGTATCCGTGCGAGGCTCTCGCGCCGTGTCGGGCGTTGCTGTGGCAACCCTTACCGCAGACGAGCGAATAAGGAATAATAAGCACGTATATCTCCGACTTTCCGACGTCGTCGGGCTATGCTCGGTTCGCGTTGGGGGCAGGTCTGTTTACGATGCGGACTTTACGGGCGGAGTTCTGAATATTCCCATCAAGGACTCTATAACCGTAGGTGACAACACCATGGAGCTTTATTTCTCGGATAAGGGAGGCGCTGTGAGAGCCGGTCTTTTCGGCAAGGCGGAGCTTCTGAAGTTCAACAATTCCGCCATAGACAGAGTGTCTATATGCCAGAACGTGTCCGGAAATTCCTGTAATATTGATATAAACGTGGATATGTTAGGTGGCAACGATAACGTGCGCGCCGTGGCAACTCTCGTCTCCTCCGCAGGTCACGTTTTCTACGGCGGACTCACCCGAGGCAGAGGTAAAATAAACGTAAAGGACGCCCTTATGTGGTGGCCTAAGGGTATGGGTGTTCAGAACCTCTATAAGCTTACGGTCAACCTGTACGGCGACTTAGAGATAGAGGATACGGCGGAGATGAAAATAGGTATCCGCAGCATCAGCGCCGAGGAGGGCTCCTGCCTCCTTTGTGTGGGCGGCGCGACCCTTCTGCCTATGGGCGCGGTTTATACCGAGGAGAGCCGCGAGGAGCCCGTGCTTTCAAAAAACAGAGAGGCGGCGTTTATAAATTCCGCAGCGAGAGCAGGCTTCAACGCCTTGGTTATAAAGGACGGCGACAGCCTTCACTCGGAGGCGGTGCTTGACCTTTGCGATGCTCACGGCATCGTTATAATAAGGGAAATTTCAGCATCGCGCCTTGAGACCTCCGACGAGCTTGACCGACTTGCGAGAGTGGCGCATCACCCCTCTGTGGCGGAGTATCTCATTATCCACGACAAGGGCAATGCAAGAACCCTTAAGGACAGACTCTCTCTCGTTGCGCCCGACGTGGCGGTTAAAATTCTGGATAAGGCTCAGCCCTTTATATCCCACCCACAGCTCCCCGGTGAAAGAGTTATTTCGGGGTGGCTTTCACCCGAGGAGAGAAATCTCTTCTCCGAGAAGGTTGAGGGTGAGGGCAGGGAAACCGTACTTGATATGATAAGGTCCGCATCGGAGAGGTATCCTTACGCAGGCACGCTTTCCGATTTTGCATATATTTCCGCCCTTTCCGCAGCGGAGAAAATCAAAAGTAAGATGGTTGAGGCAAGGCTTAACCGCGGCTCCGAGATGGCTGTATATTCAAGCCTTGGAAGCCAGAGGGCAGGCGTTATAAGCGCGGGACTTGACTCAAGGGCAACCTGGTGCGCTCTCCATTATTATTCGACTGAATTTTTCGCGCCTCTTACCGTGTCGGCAAAGCACGAGGGCGGGGGACGTGTCGCGTTTTACGTATCTAACGAGCGCAGGCAAAGCTTTGTCGGCACTATTGAATACCGCATTGCCGACAACAAAAACAGGACGCTTTTCGCTGGCAGCGAGAGCTGTGTTGTGGAGCGCTCCGTAGCCAAGCTCGTCACCACGCGTGACTTCGGAGATATACTGAAGGGTCACGAGCGCGAATATTACTTAGAGTATTATCTGAGAGACCCTATGGGAGTTTACTCAAGGGAGACGCTTCTTTTCGTCCCCGAAAAGTATTTCTCATTCCTGCCTGCCGAAATTGAGGCTGCGGTTTCGGGCTCTGACAGAAGGTTCGGAATTACCCTAACGGCGAGTGCGTTTGCCAAGGGGGTGGAGCTGTATTTTGAGGATGCAGACGCTGTGTTCTTCGATAACTATTTCGATATCACCTCCACCTCGCCTATAAAGATTGCCTGCACTCTGACGGGCGGTACCGATACCGCGGAGCATCTTAAACGGGTTTTGAGGATACGTAGTATTGAGGACGTAAAGAAATAAAAACAAGGAGAATAAAAATGAAAAAATTCTTTGAGGAATTCAAAAAGTTTATCAAGCGCGGCAACGTGGTTGATATGGCGGTGGGTGTTGCGGTTGCATCTGCGTTCACCGCAATAGTTAACGCCTTTACCAAGGGCTTTATTTCTCCCCTGCTTGCAATGCTTACGGGCGAGTCTACGCTGGACGAGCTGAAGTGGGTTATCAAGCCCGAGGTTGTGGAGGTTGTCGACGGAGTTGAAACAGTAACGAGCGCGGAGGTCGCGCTCCTTTGGGGCTCCTTCGTTCACGCAATTATTAATTTCTTTATTGTTGCCTTAGCCCTGTTTACCGTTATGAAGATTGTGGCTTCCGTAAGAGCCAGAGCAGAGAAGATAGGCAAGGAGGTAAGAAACCGCTTCTCAAACGAGGACGAGAAGGCTGCCGCAGAGGCAGAGCGCGCCAAGGCTGAGGCGGAGGCTGCGGAGCGTGCGGCGGCTGAGGCGAAGGCAGAGGAAGAAAGACTCGTGAAGGAAGCGGAGGAAGCCGAGCGAGCAAGGCTCGAGCGTCAGGAGACGCTCCTGTCCGACATCCGCGATCTGCTTGAGGATATTCTTGCAAAGTAATCTTAAAACGCGCATAAACAATTATAAAACCGACGAAAAAAGGGTGCGGCGACGCCGCATCCTTCTTATAAAAATATAGAGATATATAAATGATTATTTACAAATCACACGAATAAGGGCGAAATATAAAAAGAGACGAGGAAAAACAAATGAAAAAATCCGTACCCATAAGTCTCAAAACGTTAAATAGTGAAACCATCCCCGAGTACGTAAGGCTCGTGGGCGAGTGCGGAGTGTCCGCGGTGTTCCTTTATCACCCCGGTGCGATACATCTGTCCTCCGCTATGCTCCGCCGCGAGCCCGAAAAAATTAAAGACGCGATAGACGCCTTTCGTGAGTGTGGCGTCGAGGTCGGCGTATGGGTCGAGAGCTTCGGTCACGGCAGACCGCTTTACTCCACAGCGGACGAGGGGGACGAGTTGTCGGTCTATACTCCTATAATGGGTCTTGACGGGGGAAGCACGCCCTACGGACTTTGCCCCTCGGGGGAGAGGTTCGTTTCGGATTATCTTGACGGAATACGACGGCTCGCAGAGCTATCGCCCGACTTGATTATGCTGGACGACGACCTTCGTTTTTTGCGAGGTGGGAGCTACCTTATGGGATGCTTCTGTCGGGCGCACACCGAGGATTTTTACCGTCGAGTCGGTGAGAGGGTCGACAGGAGCGCCCTACCTGCGCTTATCTTCACGGGAGGCAAAAATAAATACCGCACAGCCTATATGGAAATGCTCCGCGAGAGCCTTCTCGCCTTTGCAGCCCGCGTTCGCGAAACGGTGGATAAGGTTGACCCGAAAATAAGAGTCGGCGCCTGCTCTGTCAGGGAGACTCTCGATTACGACGGCACAGACCAGACCGAGCTCGCCCGTGCCTTTGCGGGAACTACCAAGCCCTTCACAAGAACCTCGGGCGCGCCCTACGGCGGCACGGATATAATCCACTCGGTGGAGTTTACGAGGCTGCAGCTATCTCGCCTTTCGGACGGCGGAATTGAGACTCTCACCGAGGGCGACACCTATCCGCGCCCGAGATACAACACGCCCTCGAAGGTACTGGAGCTTTATAATCTTGCGCTCTCGGCTGACGGGAACGCCTGCTACGGTTTGGATTATATATTTGACTACAACCATAAGCCCCACTATGAGCTAGGTTACGTAGAAAGATACGTACGAGGCGCTGCGACGAGACGGAGAGTAGAGGAGCTGTTTTCGGGGAAGCGGGCTGTTGGAGTGAGAATATACGATAAGCCTCGAAAGATATGCGAGTGGCAGCTTGGGGATGAGTTCGATGAAAAGACGGCTCGCCGCATCCCGATGTGGTCGGAGGGGCCCTACGCCGCATACGTTGCTGAAAACACCGTGCCCACCGCTTTTTGCGACACGGGGTACCCCGTATTGCTTCTCGGAGAGAACGCGAGAGGAATTGACAGAGCCGTCCTCAAGAATGGCGCTATACTCGACGTCACCTCCGCTAAGATACTTGAGGAGACGGGCGTAGATACGGGACTTGAGTCTGTAATCTCTAACGCCGCGCCTGCCTGCGAGTATTTCCCCGCGTTCTATGACTCCGAGCCTGATATGGATAACGGAGCGCACAAAAAAATAAAGGCTCGTCGTGGCGCACTGACGGAGAGCGTATTTTTGCCCGAGGGCACGCCCGCCTCTTATACCTATGAAAATGCCGAGGGCGAGAGATTTCTCGTCTTCGCCACCGATGCCTACCTCGGCGCGGATAACAAAAATTACACCTCGAGCTACTATAGGCAGAAGCAGCTCGTATCCTTTGTCGAAAGCTGCGGCAAGCCCCTACCCGCCGTGTGCGAAGGATGTCCATGCCTTTATATGCTTTGCAGTGAGGGTGAGGACGGGTCGCTTGCGGTGCTGCTTATCAACTCTCACCCCGACGAGGTCATATCCCCTGCCGTGCGTCTGGGCGAGGAGTACGGCTCGGTGAAATTCCTCGGATGCAACGGTGAGCTTTCGGGACGGGAGCTTCGGCTTTCGGATATAGCTTCCTTCGGCTTTGCCGCCTTCGAGCTCCGCAAATAAGGGCGCGGGTATAAGCGGGACGCCGCAAGGCTTGTTAAAAAACGTTAAATGAAACGCAAAAGGCAACCGATGATTAAAATCAAGCGAGAATAAAAAAGACGGAGAAACTGTACTTACCCAAAACGATGATCGCTTTGGCTATACTTTCTCCGTCTTTTTCGTTTTATCCTGTTTTGGGTGTTGTGAAGTCTCAAAGTCTCACGTCCTTATAAGAACCGTTTCGTTGCTGCAAGTCACCTTTGTCGAGGGCGTTTAACCACCCCGCGCTTCTCCCCAAGTTTCACATATTAGCTCGCCGTTCGCCGTGCATTCTCTGATTACCCATTGCGCAGCTATGCCGGAATCAACAACGTTATGCTTATCGTCGAGGTAGAAGATTTCGGAATATGCGCCGCCGTTCGGCGTTTCTTCGTCTATTCTTTCATATTTAGCCATAGGCGTACCTCTTTCGTTTAAAATTTCGGATTGACTCTAAGGAGCTTTGGTATCTGCAAATGTTTCGTCGTTTGATAACCGTAAATTAATGCAGGAAAAGAAGCGCTATTGTGGAGATTTGAGAGAAAGGAGAGCTGCCTTCACCTCCAAAAAGCTTGTCGAACGGTTTATCAGCGCGCGAAGCTGCGATGCGCCGCGGAAGGAGCGAAGATAGAGGGCTATCTGCTTTCTCGCCTCGGGTATTGCCTGTCTCTCTCCCTTTTCCTCGACTGCAAGCTTCAGTTGCAGTATTGCCGTGTCGATGCGCTCGCAGAGCGTGGGCTCGGGGTGTTCCCGATCCTCAAGCGCCGCCGTGATCTCGCTGAAGATAAAGGGGTTGCCGACAGCCCCCCGACCTACGGCTATGCCGTCTGCTCCCGTGTCGGAAATCATAGAGAGCGCGTCCTCGCCCGAGAGTATATCTCCGTTGGCAATTAGGGGAATATGTAAGCTTTCCTTTACATTTCTTATGATTTTTCGGTCTGCGGAGCCTCCGTACATCTGTGCCGTAGTCCTGCCGTGAATGCATATCATATCAGCACCCGCAGACTCTGCGGCAAGGGCGCACTCAACTGCGTTTATATGGGCGGAGTCAACTCCTGCGCGTATCTTTACGGTTACGGGAATGCTTACGGCTGCCTTTACGGCGCGGACAATATTCGCAATAAGAGTAGGATTTTTCATAAGGGCGGAGCCCTCGCCGTTTGAGAATATCTTCTTTACGGGGCAGCCCATATTTATGTCAATTGCTACGGGGAAGGCACCCTCCAGGGGAGCCGCGAGCTTCGCCGCCGCCTCTGCCATAATCTCGGGCTCACTGCCGAATATCTGTATAGCAACGGGACCCTCGTCAGGAAGTATTTTCGCTAGAGAAAATGTCTTTTTGTCACCGTATACCACCGCCTTTGCGCTTACCATTTCGGTGACGGAGTATTCCGCCCCAAGGTCGTGGCAGACGCGGCGCATCGCTCTGTCGGTGTAGCCCGCCATAGGCGCGAGCATTATTCCGTGCTTTAAATTTATATTTCCAAGTTTCATATATCAAACCTCGTTTTGTATAGCCTATTTTAACATATAGTGAGGAATTTTTCAAGCCTGACCGATATAATATTTCATCGAACCTTGAAAAAGCTTTTGAAGTATGGTAAAATATTTACGTAAATAAAAGGCACACCTTTATCGAAGGCTATGATAAATTTTTAATAAATGCAGCGCAAACCTCAGCCGAGGTCATATATTTTTTTGCATTTGAGTGGTGCAAACCTCAGCCGACTCGGCTGTAAAGGTGTTATGAATAAACAAAAGGAGGATAGAGCAAGTGGCAGAGAGACGGTGGACTGCGGAGCAGCTTTCCGCGATAAACGAGAGGAGCAAAACTCTCCTTGTTTCTGCGGCGGCAGGCTCGGGAAAAACGGCAACGCTTACCGAGAGAATAATCCGTTCGCTGACGGACGGGGAAAAGCCCATAAATATCGAGTCACTTCTTGTGGTAACCTTCACCGTTGCGGCGGCAGGAGAGCTGCGAGTAAAGCTTACGGCGGCGCTGGAGGAGGCTGTGGCGAAGAACCCCGAAAACAAAAGCCTTGCAAGACAGCTGAATATGCTCCCCTCCGCAAAGATACGTACCATAGACTCCTTCTGTAACGATATACTGAAAATGGGAGCCGACAGAGTGGGGCTCTCCCTCGGCTACCGCATAGCCGACGGCGCGGAGTGTGAGCTGCTCGCCATATCTGTTATGGACGCTCTGACCTCGGCAATATATAACGGCGAGAGACCCGACGTCGCATCTCCCGAGGAGCTTGACGCACTCTCCGACTGCCTTACCGACTCAAAGCGTACCGAGGAGCTGTCCGAGATATTGCGCTACGTTTACGAGCGCACCTCCTCCTCAGAGCTTGGGGTGGATATGCTGCTCCCCATGATAGAGTTCTACAACACCGAAGGCTTCGAGGGAGTGGAGAAAACTCGACACGGGGCATACCTTATGGAGATAACTCGGGAGCTTGCTACCCATTACAGAGACCTTTGCGCCCGTTACGAAAGAGAGCTTTCGTCAGGTGTCGAGGGTGAGGTTATGTATTCGGGTATGGCGGCGCGCGATAAGGCGCTTATGGAGTCGCTTCTTGAGGCTGTGAGCTACGAGAAGCTGCGCTCGGTTATGACCTCCTACGCCTTCTCCACAAAGCCCTCAAAGCGCGGTATGGAGAAAACGCAGACTATGCTCGACTACTCCGATTTGCGCGAGGCGATGCGCGACGATATGAAAAAGCACGCGGAATATTTTATCTACTCCACCGAGGTCTGGCGAGAGACTCTCGACGTGCTTTACCGCAGAATGAAAACTCTCCACAGAGTTCTCTCGGAGTTCGACAGACTCTTCCTCGGGGAGAAAAAGCGCCGCGCGGCACTCTCCTATTCGGATATTGAGAGGCTCTCCTACGAGTGCCTTATTAAGAACGGCGAGCGCACCGATATTGCGGAGAATTTAGCAAGACAGTTTGAGGCGATATATATCGACGAGTACCAGGACGTCAACAGCCTGCAGAACAGCATTTTTAAGGCTATCTCCAGACCCGATAACCGCTTTATGGTTGGAGATATTAAGCAGAGCATATACGGCTTCCGCCACGCGCGACCCGAAATTTTCGCCGAAATGAAGGGAAGCTTCCCTCCCTTAGGCACAGACGGCGGTGATGCCGCATCAATCTTTATGTCCAAGAATTTCAGATGCGACAGAGGTATCGTTGATTTTGTAAATGAAATCTTTGACCGCACCTTCTCGCTTATAGGCGAGAGTATCGGCTACGAGGACGGCGACAGGCTGGAATACGCCAAAATACACGAAAAGGGCGAGCCTGAGTATGACCGCCCCACGGTATGTATTGCCCGTCAAAATGATGACGGGGAGTGCGAGCTTGACGGCGAGCCGCGTGTCGTTGCGGCGAAAATTGCCGAGCTTCTCTCAAGCGGCACTCTCGATAACGGAAAGCCCATACAGCCCGAGGATATCGCAATTATTCTGCGAAGCGCGAAGGATAAGGACGTAAGGTTTGCTGAGGCTCTCGGTGAGCTTGGAATACCCTCTCGCATATCGGGAGCGAAAAGCTTCTTCCTCTCCCCCGAGGTGCTGCTTGCCCTCTGCCTTCTCAACTCCATAGATAACCCCACGCGCGACGTGTATCTTGCAGGACTTATCTGCTCTCCTCTCTATTCCTTCACCGCCGACGACCTCTATAATATTCGACACGGGGGTGGGGGTAGCAGCCTTTACGAGGACCTGGTAGCCTATACCGAGGAGCATGCTGAGTTCGAGCGCGGCAGAAGATTTCTCGATAGGCTGAACTACTATCGCACCATAGCCGAGGGTATGCCCGTAGACGCTCTTATTTCAAAGCTCTACCGCGAGTCGGGGCTTATGTCTCTCGGTGCAAGGTCCGGGGGAGCTGACAATCTTACCCTCCTTTACGATTACGCGAGAAACTTCGAGGCGGGAGCCTACAAGGGCCTTTATAATTTCATAGCCTTCATTAACAATATCATAGATAAAAACACCTCCTTTGACGATAAGAGGGAGGGAGGTGTCCAGAATGCGGTGAAAATTATCACCGCCCACTCCTCCAAGGGACTTGAATATCCCGTGGTATTTCTCGTGGATACGGCGCGCCGCTTCACCGAGCTTGACGTAAGGCCTCGCCTCGTATTCTCTATGGACCTTGGCGTTTCCTTCCGCCCGAGGACCCCGTCGGGTCTTGCGCTTGTGAACAGCCCTATTCACGACCTTACCTGTCATTATATACTCAGAAAAAATCACGAGGAGGAGCTGCGCGTTCTTTACGTCGCCCTGACCCGCGCAAGAGAGAAGCTCTACGTCGTAGGCACATCCCCTCTTGAGGACCCCGCAAGGTATAAAAATAAGATGCGGCTTATAAGCGAGAACCTCTCTCCCTACGCCCTCCGCGACGCCCACAGCTATCTTGACGTAATTATGCTCACATCAAACGCCCCCGCGCTTTACGAGGAGGACTTTGTCGAGGGCTACCTCAGAGGTGATGACAAGGGTGATGCGGCAGAGGTGGAAAACGAGGAGACGCGTGAGTTCGAATTCGTAGATAACCCCACCCCGTGTGACGAAAATCTCACAGAAGAGCTTGTGAGAAGGTTCTCCTTTGAGTACCCCGACAGATATCTTACGGTGCTTCCCGAGAAGCTTTCGGTCTCCCGCACCTCCCCTACGGTCCTTGACGAGACGGTGGGTGAGGTTCAGCTGTTCTCCGACGAAGAGGACGACGGCGCAAGACACCTGCCCGCCTTCGTTACCGAGGACGGAGTGGAGGAGAGCGCGAAGCGAGGCATCTCGACCCATAAGTTCCTTCAGTTCTGCGACCTTGAAAGGCTCGCCCTGGAGGGCGCCGAGGCAGAGCTTGAAAGGCTTGTGTCCGAGGGCTTCCTCTCCGAGCTTGACAAAAGCAGGGTAAGACTTGGGGAAATCAGAAAATTCAGAAGCTCCAAGCTCTTCTCCGATATGAGAGGGGCAAGGTCCCTTTACCGCGAGCTGCGCTTCAACGTCCTCCTGCCTGCCCACATCTTCACCGAAAGGGAGGAGCAGAAGGCGGCGTACCGTGACCGCAAGGTTTTGGTGCAGGGCGTCATAGACTGTATAGTGGAGTACCCCGACGGCACTCTAGGGCTTTTCGACTACAAGACAGACCGCCTTACGAGAGAGGAGCTTTCCGACCCCGCCCTTGCCGAAGCCAAGCTGCGCGAAAAGCACTCCCTGCAGCTCTCCTACTATTCTCTCGCGGTGGAGAAAATGTTCGGCAAGGCGCCAAGGAGAGTTGAGGTATATTCTCTCCCTCTCGGCGACACCGTTCCCGTTGGGTAAAGTATAAAGGCTCTCCGTTCTTTGGACACCGTCCCTGCGCTGTACTTTGGCTTTGAAAACAGCGAAAGCGCAGCGCTCTTTGCGACACCGAGCAGTTAATATTGGCTATGCCAAGTTTATAGTTATGATTGGCTATGCCAAGCTTAGAGCTATTTGGATTTTTGAATTTCAAGGGCAAGAGGCTCTTGAAAGCATATTCGCGGGCGGCAAAAGAAGAGTAAAAATATTTGCTTTTCTTTCCAAGCTATTGAAATTTTTATTTAAATGTAGTACAATATATATGTAAATGAAAAAAGTGAGGACGTACCGTTGAATCTTAATCAGATATTTTTCAATACTTATATCAAGGTAGATAAGGTTTGCTGCGCGAAGCTTGGAGTTGAGCGCGGCGGTATAAGCGCGTACATCAACAAGCTGACCAACAACAGATTTGCTCCCGACAGGGAGGAGACCCTGGAGCGCCTTATTAACCTTCGCAATGCGAGAAACGCCTTGGCTCACGAGGAGGATGCAATGGGTACGTATAAGCAGGTCACAAGGCAGGACGTCAAGTGGCTGCAGAACTTTGAGCGCGAGCTTATCCGCAAAAAGGACCCCATTTCCCTCTATCTCCGCCGCGCTCGCAGCTACGTGCGCCGCCGCAACGTATTAGCTATTATAGCCGTGCTTGCTCTTGCCGCCGCCGCTGTTTTGGGATATTTCTATTTTATATGAATATTCGAAGCATTCGGTGGGTTATAGCCCACCGTTTGCTTTTTTGGCAACAACCGAATATAACCTCGGCTCAATACGTGTATTAATCCGATTGTTTTTAACATAGGGTATAAATAAATATTACTTAAGGAGGAAAGAAAAATGAAACGATTTTTGACTCTGCTTTTAATGGCGGTCCTTTGCTTATCAATGCTTTTCGTTGCGTCCTCTTGCGGTCAGCAAGACGATGATAACGGCGATGACGACAGAAACCCCCAGATAAACGCGATATATGCTACCTACGTATCATATATGGCAGAGCAGGGAGAAACACCCCTTGGATACGAAGCTTGGCTTTTAAGCATTAGGGGTGCTGACGGCGCTGACGGAGCCAACGGTCTCACTCCCTACATAAAGGACGGAAATTGGTGGATAGGAGATACCGATACCGAGGTGCCTGCAAGAGGCGAGGACGGCACTGACGGTAAGGACGGCAAAAACGGCGTTGGAATAAACAAGGTTGAAGTTGATGACTCGGGTTATCTTTGGATTTATCTTACCGATGGAACAGCTCAGCAAGTTAAGCTTCCTACAGCGCAAACGGAAGAACACAACTTCGGTCCTTGGATGTTGCTTTCGGACGGAGATACCTGCGAGGATAAAATATATTTCCGTTATTGCGCCGATTGTAACGAGACCCAAATGAAAAAAATTGATCATACCGAAGTATTTTCTTTCGACTCCGAGGGACACGGTTGGGCGTGCAAAGAATGTGGATACGTTATAAGTTACACGAAGCACACGCTTGACGCCAGCGGTAAATGCACAGGCTGCGATTATTGCTTGGATGACGGCAACACCAATCCTCCCGACGATGGTGGCAACGACGAGATAAGCTATGATATTTACTGGAAGGAAACTCCCATTATCTACGAGCTTACTATGGAGAGCGACGGCGGTCAGTTCCCCTCCGGCGCTGAGAGATACTATGCAGGTGACG
>JAFUPM010000065.1 GCA_017481225.1 Clostridia bacterium | reverse complement strand
TACACCCTTATATGCGACTCGCACCACAGGGTCCGCGAGTACGTAAAGGAGCCTATCAAGGCGGGAATGTTCAACCTCGGCTATCTTCCCCGCAGCGGCAAAAAGGCTGTAACCACACTCAGAGAAACGACAATGCCTGCAGTCGAGGCGGCAATAGAGCTTCTCGCCCCCGACGGAGTGCTTATAGTTGCTATTTACCCGGGGCATAAGGAAGGGGAGCTTGAGGGAGAGATGCTCCGCGAATACTTCTCATCACTCTCGCGCTTCAGAATATGCTCGTCGGAATTCAGAATACTGAACTCTCCCACCTCCCCCTACTTTTTCCTAATAGAGAAAAGTCCTCGTACAGAGGAGCAACTTCTTTGTGCTATGGCTAAGGCTGAACGCCACGGAAAAAAGTGACAAAATAAAAAGCCCTCGCACAGAGCAGCAGCTTCTGAGATACGGCTGTGGTTGAACTCCACGGAAAAGGTGATAAACAGAAAAAACCTTGAACCGAACAGCGCCGCTGCACCGCCGCGACAAAGGGCAACCGAAAAACGGTAAAATTGTCGGAAAAACAACGAAAAACGCAACACGCCCCCGGGCTTATTGCTGCTTTTCACCTAACATAGAATATAAAAACCGAAAGGATACCTTGTATGAAACTTTTGAAAAAACTCCTTCTGCCGCTTCTTTGTATCGCGGTAGTATTCTCCATCTGCTCCTGCGGCGATGATGACGATACGGGCAAGGATGAGGGCGGTGCCGTTAACATCGTATCAGCCTCCGTTGACGTAGGCGAGCTTGTCTTTAAAATGAGCGACGGCTCCACCGTTCGCGCAGGTAAGTTCCCCGATAACTCCGAGGGAGTAAGAATTGCGGGAGCGAAAATAGAAAGCGACGGTGCGCTTTACGTTACCCTCTCAAACGGTGTCACTAAAAAATGCTCCGCCATACCCACCTTCACCAAAACCTACGTTTTAAACGCGGCGTCTATTACCGCTGAAGGCGTGCTTCTCTTACATACGTCGGATGGCAAGGTGAGCCTTGGCAACCTTCTTTATCTTTCCACGCCACCCTCTCCCTTGACCCCCTCGGGCGCATCTGAGTATGCAAGCCGCGACGTCACGGGCAGAAATACTGCCACCGTAGAAATCAAGGTAAAGGACTTTGGCACTATAACCCTGCTTTTAGATGCCACCACAGCGCCCGTAACCGTTGAGAATTTTCTCTCTCTTGTAAGGTCGGGCTTCTATGACGGACTTACCTTCCACAGAGTAATGTCAGACTTTATGATACAGGGTGGCGACCCCAACGCCGACGGAACGGGCAACTCCGATAAAACCATATACGGCGAGTTTTCCGCCAACGGCTACAAGGATAATGACCTCTCTCACAAAAAAGGCGTAATCTCCATGGCGAGGAAGTCCTACCCTAACGACTCCGCATCCTGCCAGTTCTTTATCTGCAACGCCGATGCCTCGGGAAGCCTTGACGGCAAATACGCAGCCTTCGGCTACGTTCTTAACGGTATGAACGTCGTTGACGCCATCACGGAATACACCGTACCCTTTACAGACGCCTATTCGGGCACTATAGAGGATAAGTCCAAGCAGGCAGTTATAGAGAAAATTACCATTACCGATGACCTTGAAGTAACAACCGTAAGCCACGCCACGGTAAACGGCGAGGGTGAGCTTGTCCTTAAGCTCTCAAACGGTACGTTGTTAAATCCCGTAGCAGTTCCCGAAAATTCCGAGCAGCTTGCCTTCAAGAGCGCAACCCTTTCGGGCTCCAGGATCAAGCTTAATATGAATGACGGATATGCCGTCAACAGCGCGGTTATTCCCGTTATATACGGAGATACAACGGGCGCTTCGGCATCTATCAACTCCGAGTGCCACCTTATAATAACCGTAGGCGAGACCGAGTACGACCTCGGTAAGGTTTACTATCCCACCTTCCCCGCCGAGGAGATGACACCCGAGGGTGCGTCGGACCTTGCTGTGCGCGACCTTGAGGGAAGAAATTATGCTATCGTTGAGATTAAATTCCGTGGCTACGGCAAGGTAAGTATACTTCTCGATGCCACAGCAGCCCCCAAGACCGTATCCAATTTCTTAAAGCTCACAAAGTCCGGATACTATAACGGACTTAAAATCCACGGCGCTATCAGCGGTATTATGATGGAGGGCGGTATAGGCGAAGGCGAGCTTGAGCCTATCTTCGGCGAATTCTCGAAGAACGGCTACAACGGAAACGACCTCTCCCACAAGCGAGGAGTCATTTCTATGGCTGTCGGCTCTGAGCCCAACTCCGCAACCAGCGGCTTCTTCATCTGCGCAACAGACCTCTCGGAGTACTTCGACGGCAGCTCCGCAGCCTTTGGCTACGTTACCGACGGTATGAATATCATAGACGAAATTATTAAGCTTACCTCCGGCTATGCAAGCTCCTCCACAGGCGTCATATCCGACGAAGAAAAAATGGCTGTAATCGAGTCTGTGACCGTAGTTCGCGACCTCGACACTCCCATACAGGATAGCTAAAGCTAACCCAAATACGGGAACCCCCAAAGCTCATACTTCGCTTCGGGGAACCCCTTTACGAGAACCCCCAAAGCTCATACTTCGCTTCGGGGAACCCCTTTACGAGAACCCCCAAAGCTCATACTTCGCTTCG
>JAFUPM010000064.1 GCA_017481225.1 Clostridia bacterium | reverse complement strand
GGCTACACGCGAGGACTTCGATTGGGATAAGATCTTTGACGGCGCAGAGTGGTTCCACTTCACAGGTATTACTCCCGCTCTCGGCGCAAACGTTGTTGAGATCTGCCGCGATGCCTGCAAGGCTGCAAAGGCAAAGGGCGTTAAGATTTCCTGCGACCTTAACTACAGAGGTAAGCTCTGGACCCGCGACCAGGCAAGAGAGGCTATGACCGATCTTTGCCAGTACGTTGACGTTTGCATCTCCAACGAGGAGGACGCAAAGGACGTATTCGGTATCGAGGCTGAGGCTACCGACATCTACGGCGGCAAGCTTAACCACGAGGGCTACAAGTCCGTTGCAAAGCAGCTCGCTGACAAGTTTAACTTCGAGTACGTTGCTATCACTCTCCGTGAGTCTCGCTCCGCATTCGATAACGGCTGGTCCGCTATGCTCTATAACGTTAAGGATGACGAGTACTGCTTCTCCAAGAAGTACGATCTCCACATTATCGACAGAGTTGGTGGCGGCGACTCCTTCGGCGGCGGTCTTATCTACTCGCTTATGAACGGCAAGACCACTCAGGGCGCAGTTGAGTTCGCAGTTGCTGCATCTGCTCTCAAGCACTCCATCGAGGGTGACTACAACATGGTTACCGTAGCAGAGGTTGAGAAGCTCGCAGGCGGCGACGGCTCCGGAAGAATTCAGAGATAATTTTAAAAGCAATTCCGCTATTTTAAATAGCGGCGATACGAAACGCCCTCGGCAAAATACCGAGGGCGTTCTTTTTTATTAGGTTTTTTGTTTTGGGTTGCGCTTTCGATTGTTTTAAAAACGCAGCTTAGTTTATAAAGAAATTAATAAGTATAAGAAGATAAATAAGTAACGGTGTCCGCGCCGATTTGTTGGCTAAAAATCAGCGGTTATTCTTACTTTTACCTACATTTTATCCGTCAACCGAACACGCTTATAATTCCCGAATAGAGGAGGAAATAAAGCACGAGAAGTCCGAGAGTCGTTACGGTAAGGAAGAAGAATTGGAACCAATCGTAGCCCTCTCTGTCCGACTCGATAAGATATAGAACCAGGAAGGTGATGCCGCCGCCGGCAATGATAATAGGCAGTATCTGCTCCACGGTGAACACAAGCAGGAACATAAATATCCAATACACAAGCTGGAATATTGCCGTAACTATGACAGCCAAAAACTCAAGAACCGCGGAGATTATGACGGCGACGATATAGGGAATAAATAGGAATATCGCACCGAAGAAGCTGTGGCTGAAGTCCCAGCTTGCTACAAGCTGCGTCAGCAAAAAGTCGCTGTAAATAAGGTCTGCCTCAAAGACTCCGATGGACTCAAAATACTCCTCCGCGAAGTTCGCTACGCCGAAAACTCCGAGAGCGCAGTAAATAAGCAAGAGGATTTCACAAACCCAGAAGAACCTATTTATCTGCGCCGAGCCGCCCTCGCGCACCATTGCAAAGAACGCGCCTATCATCTTGCAGATTTCTCTGATAAGCATAAAGGGAGCCGCGATTATTGCAAACAGCACTCCTCCGATTTTCGCGAAAATATAAAGATATCCCTTGACGATGTTGTCCGCCCACGCCTGTTCGCCGTAGCCCGTATCGGGTGAAACTCCCGCAATGTGCATATAAATCAGCGCGCCGATATTGCAAAGAAGAATAAAGACGGGAGGCAGGAAGGTAAACCAAAGTCCGTACGCGTAAATAATAGAGCCGAGAAATACCATAACGGCATAGAAGCCTATGAGAACAAAAATAATAGCTGCTCTGTTGCCCTCCGACGCCACGCGGTCAAGGTACTGCTTTACGGGCTTTATGTAGGGTGATCTCCAGATGGGGTTATAGTCCCTTGATATAACGTAGCTTGTGAAGTACTGGCTGTGGGTCATTACCTGGAAGCCCAGGTTCAAGGAGCACCACATAAAGAGGAAGAATGCCGTCATTTTGTTTTCAATGAAGAAATAGGGTACCATAGAAATAATGGAGGTCAGCGAAACCATAGCGGCGTTAATAAAGAAGTTATCCTCCACCTGCTCGCGAATTTTATCCATTATCCAGAACATCAGCGTCGCTCCACCGAACCAAAGCACGAGAGCGCTTTGCAATACCGCGTAAAGTATGCCGATAATAACGATAAGTCCGATTAGGCTTACAACAAACATAAAATTCTCCTAATATAATATTTTGTGAATTCAGATTGCTTATCTCCAGGTTCTTACACAGAAGTCGTTGTTTCTTGGTGATGATACACAGAGTATCTTATTGTCATAATTTTTGGTGAAGAGAACCTCTTTTCCGAGTATATTAAGGCTCTCGGCATAATAGTAATCCGCCGCGAGGGGAAGGAAATCGGAGAGGAAGGGGTTGTCCTCGTCAAGCCACGCGCCCCATTGCGCGTCGTATTTATATATGAAGCAGCTTCCGACGAAGCCGTTATCTCCGTCAAGAGGCGCAACGTTAAGGTCAACTCTCGCGTAATCGCCAACCTCCATTTCAAGTGCGCGCTCAACCACAGGCAGAAACCTCTCGGAGAAAGCCTCGGTTCCCTCGGTTCCCGGGCGGAAGTAGTAGCCTGTCTCCTTCATTGCGGGGTCGCACTCATAGCCACTGAGGAAGCGTTCAAAGTCGTCGGTGGTAATATATCTGTCACCAACTCCTTCCATATAATTATTAATAAGGAGGGAAATTTCCTCAATCTCTGCCTCTCGCTCTGCGCGCTCGACGTAATTCAGCCGCACCTGCTCGTAGCTTGTACCCGTGGAATTCCACTCGTTTCTATACTGTGTGCTGATAAACACGAGAGCTACGTGGGTGTAGTTATTGAGGTAATCCATACACTGTGTACCCTCGGTATCGGCGGCAAGGTTTTCGCCCCTCGGACCGTAGATAACAGCCTTTGCCTTCTCCGCCTTATAGAGCATCTCGGTTGCGGTAACGAAGTCGTCGTAATCGAAGCCGTACTCGGCTACCATCTCGTTAAATTTGTTTATTGAGCCGCCTGCGCGGAAATCAACGAGCCATTTTATCGACCTTGCAATGCACTCCTCGTCGGCTACGGTGAGCTTCGAATATCTGTAAAAGAGTCTGTTAGCTACGGCAATTTCCGAAAGGTATCCGCGAAACTCCTCTTCAAGCTTTTCACCGTGAGTGACGCCCTCCCCCGCATCGGAAGCCCAGAACTCCTCCGTATCGCGCCCCGATACAGCCCTGTCAAGGTAGAGGTCCTTGAACCTTGAGGAGAAGAAGTTCACCACTCCCTCGTCCATCGTGACGTTCTCGTACCGAACGTAGGCTCTGGCGTTTCTTACGCCAATCATAAAGCCCATCGTTGCGGCAAAAATCACCACAACTCCTAGAAAAATGCAAATAAAAGTAGTCAGAAATCGGCTTTTTCTCTTGTTATTTTTTGTATCTACAACGCTGTCGGTTTTTGATTTTTCTTTACTTTTTGCCATTATTAACCTCTCCTTCGTTATAGTGCATAGCGCGGTAATAGCTCTCCATAATCTCTCTTGCTATGCCTGTAAGGTCGCCCTCCGATATGCGGTAAATTATTCTGTCACCGGATGGTGCAACCCTCATTCCCCGAAACTCGGCGAACACCTCGGACCATATAGCAAGGTTTGCAGCCCTTGTGACGAAGGTCAGGCTTCCGCCCTTCCATTCCACGCGCTCAATACCTGCCTCGGTGGCTACCGCCTTTATGAGCGCGACGTCAATAAGCCTTACCACGGGTCTCGGCGGCTCGCCGAAGCGGTCAATAAACTCATCGGTCACGTCGGATGCGTCCTCGGGGGTTAGTATCAGAGATATTTTCTTATACATTTCCATTCTCTGGGCGGAGGTGGAAATGTAGTAGTCGGGTATATGTGCGTTAACTTTAATATCCACTAAAGCCTCGGCTCTCTTAGGCATAGCCTTGCCCTGCTCCTCGAGAACGGCCTCGTTTAATATCTTGACGTACAGGTCGTAGCCAACGCTCTCGATATATCCGTGCTGCTCCGCGCCAAGCAGATTTCCCGCACCGCGGATTTCTAAGTCGCAAAGCGCGATTTTGAAGCCTGCGCCAAACTCGGCGTACTCCTTAATTGCCTTAAGCCTCTTCTCCGCCACCTCGCTCAGCGCCTTGCCGGGACGGTAGGTGAAGTAGGCGTAAGCCTGCCTTTCGCTTCTGCCCACCCTTCCTCTTATCTGGTGAAGCTGAGAAAGTCCGAACCTATCGGCATTTTCAATAACAAGGGTATTCGCCATAGGCAGGTCAACGCCCGTCTCAATTATAGTGGTACAAACGAGAATATCTATCTCGCCGTGGACGAGGCTTTGCCAGATGTCCTCAAGCTCCTCCTTCTCCATCTGCCCGTGAGCATAAGCCACTCTTGCATCGGGAAGCTCCTTTGAAATTCTGTCGGCTACGATAAATATATCATCTACCTTATTGTATAAATACAGCACCTGACCGCCTCGGGCAAGCTCGCGGCGCAGGGCGTCGAAAATTACGGTATCGTCATGCTCGAGAACGTAGGTTTGTACGGGTCTGCGCTCACCCGGCGCCTCGTCGAGAATGGATATATCGCTGATGCCGTTCATCGCCATATTCAACGTTCTCGGGATAGGTGTCGCCGTCAGTGTTAAAGTATCAACGTTTTTCGCAAGCTCCTTGAGCTTTTCCTTCTGGCTGACGCCGAACCTTTGCTCCTCGTCGATAATCAGCAGTCCAAGGTCGCGAAACTCAAGGCTCTTTGATAAAAGCTTGTGGGTTCCTATCAGTATATCCACCTCGCCGCGCTTGACCCTGCGGAGAATTTCCGCCTGCTCCTTTGGCTTGCGGAAGCGGGAGAGCATCTCCACCGTTACGGGGAAGCCGTTCATTCGCGACAGCGCCGTACCGAAATGCTGAAGAGCGAGAATGGTGGTAGGCACGAGAATTGCCACCTGCTTTCCGCCCATTATAGCCTTGAAGGCGGCGCGAAGGGCTACCTCGGTTTTGCCAAAGCCAACGTCACCGCACAAAAGTCGGTTCATCGGCACGGGACGAATCATATCCGCGGATATTTCGCGGACGGCGGTTGCCTGGGAGTCTGTAAGCTCGTACTCGAAGGCGTCGGCAAAGCTATATTCAAGCTCGGAGTCCTCGGGGAAGGAAAATCCCGGCTTTCTCTGCCTTTCCGCGTATATTTCAATGAGCTTTTTCGCAATATCTCTTGCAGCACCCTTAGCGCGGGATTTGGCACGGTGCCACTCGGTGCCGCCCATTTTGGATAGCTTAACCTTGCCGTCCTTATCTCGCTCACCGATGTATTTGCCTATCATCTCAAGGCGGTCGCAGGGAACGAACAGCTTATCGGTTCCCGCGTATTTTATTGTAATGTAGTCCTTCGTGACGCCATCAACCGTCACGGTTTCTATTCCCACGAAAAGACCGATACCGTAGCTTGCGTGAACGACGTAATCGCCCTCGGAAAGCTCGGCGTAGCTCATAAGCTGCTTGCCTGCGCCTCCCGCGTTGCGGATTATTCTGCGCCTTCTGCGCTCCGACATTATGGCGCGTCCCTCTTCCCTTGCCATGGATAGGACGGCAATTTTCGTTGAAATAAGGTCGTAGCCCTCCGTCTCGCCGACGGTTATATATATACCGCCGCCCGGAGCCTTCGCTATATCAAAATCGGGATTATCATACACGGGAACGGGTGCGAAATCCGCCGACCTTAAGGATTCGGCAAGAGCCTCGGCGCCTGCGCGGCTGTCGGTAACTATCAGCGTGCGATAAAGCCCCCTGCGGTACGCGGTAAGGTCCTCGTGAAGAAGCCTCGGGTTGTTGCCGTAGGAGACGGTTCTCCTGCATCTGAAGCCAAAAAGCCCCGAGAGCTTAAGAGAGCCCACGCCGCCTGCAAAGGCGTTGATATGAACCACGGTGTTTTTTGCCAAAAATGCGGAATATTTCGACACGGGTGCCACGTATTTAGCCCCATCGGCTGTGGCAAGCCCTCCGTCGAGAAGAGCCTTGCGCTCCCCCTCCATATATTCGGAGTATTTGGTCAGCTCCTCGAGTGTTCCCGACGTTCCAACCACGAAAACGGGACACCTCCCCCGACGTGCGAGGTAATCAAGGAGTGTTTCGGGTGCTTTATATATAAGTCCTAAGTGTCTGTCGCGGAAGTCAACGGTCCCACCCGACAAAATGACGCCGCGCTCGCGCTCTAACTTCTCTTTTACCGCTGCGTCCCCAGCCTCGGATAAAAGCTTATCGGTAACAGAAAGCATACGCTCTCTTGCCGCCTTGTCGGGTATGACCTCGAGGGCAGGCAAAAGCTTTATAGAGTCAGCCATACCGACAGCCCTCTGGGAGATGGGGTCGAAGTAGGCTATTCTGTCTATTTCATCACCGAAAAACTCGACACGTATGGGGGCTTCGGTCTCTCCCGACCAAAAATCAAGTATTCCTCCCCTCGTGGAGAACTGACCGCGTCCGTCCACCGTATCCACCCTCGCAAAGCCCATATCCGAAAGCTTTGCCGCCATCTCGGCGGGAGGTATAACGTCACCCACCGCTGCCGTGACCGAGAGCTTACCTAACAGCTCCTCGGGCATAGTGTACGACATTGCCGCAGAGGGCGAGGTAACTATAATAACGGGCTCGCCGCGACTGGCGTCGGATAAGACGGATAGCCTCTCACGGTCTACGTCGTGGGAGGCTCTGATATTATGGAAGATAAGGTCGCGCCGCTTGTAGCGAATTGCGGGAGCTTCCGCATCAAGGAGAGCCTTATAAATTCTCTCCCTTGCACCCTCGCTCTCGCACAGTATGACCGACGGCGCGCCCGACGTCTTTGATGCCAGAATTGCGCTCTCCACTATAAAGGAGGTCTCGGCACCTCCGGACAGACCGTTTACCGCAATAGGCAAGGTCTCCTCCGCAGCCAGGCTATCGGTCAGCGCACGGAGATACTTTTCAAACTCCGCGTCGCATCTGATGATGCTCGTCAATCTTTTCATATTATTTCGAATACTTATTCATCGCGCTGTCGATATCGCCTCTGACGATAAGCCTTACAGCGCCGAGAATATCCTCGTATCTGTTTTCAATGCACTCAAGGTCCCCCTGTGGGAATTTACCCAGGACGAAGTCCACAAGGTCATACTCGGGTGTGGGCTTTTTGCCTACCCCGATTTTAATTCTCGGGAACTCCTCGCTGCTAAGGTGGGAGATAATGCTTTTCAAGCCGTTGTGTCCCCCTGCCGACCCCTTGCGGCGAATACGTATAACGCCGGGGTCAAAGCTTATCTCATCGTGCAAAATCAGGACACGTTCGGCGGGTATTTTATAAAATGACGCCGCCTCGCCTATTGCCACACCCGAGTTATTCATAAGAGTTGAGGGCTTCATAAGCAAAACTCTTACTCCTTCTATATCGGCTTCTCCGACGGTGGAATTGAATTTTACTCTGTCAATCCTCGCGCCCAGCTTCTCCGCTATATAATCAATAGCTAAAAAACCTGCGTTATGCCTTGTGCGCTCGTACTTTTTGCCGATATTACCGAGCCCTGCAATTATGAAAGAGACGGGACCCGTGTCGCTTTTTTGCTCGATTTTTTTAAAAAGGTCGAAAATATTTGCCACGTCCTACTCTCCCTTTTCCTTAACGAGAATAAGCTCCTCGGCATAAGGAAGAGCCTCTATTGCATCGGCAAGCGTGCGCCACTCCAAAAGCTTGTGGTTGCGCCTTGCGTAATAGATGTTAATTAAGACCTCGTAGTTCAAGGTAACGGTACGGAGCTGATTATAGGACGAGGGAAGAAGCTGTATCATATTGTGCCAATGGGACTTATCCTTCGTCTCAATAAACTTAAGCCTCTCGCTCTCAAGGCACTCAATAACTCCGTCAAGACAAGCAAGTGCCGAAGGTGTCATCATATCGTGGGAGAAGTCGGCTCTCTCGAATTTTTTCGCCTGTATTTTGTGCATTGTGGAGGTGGAGTTTGCCACGGTTCCGACCTTGTAGGTATCGAACTCCTTCCACCAATAAAGGGGTGCCAGAATGTCCATAGACACTATAATCTGCCTGAGATATTTTCTGTGGTCGGAGCCCGCCTTCGCAAGCCTTGCCGCCAGGGATAAATCGTTCTCGCCAAGGCAGAAATTGCCGTCCTCGTCGTAGTAAGAATCCATTCGCGCCCAGCTGTTCATGGGGTTTCTTGCTCCGCGAATAGCATTCTCCATATTCATAACACAAATTTTGTCTACCTTAAGCATAGGACACCTCTTTTTAGAAATCGTTTTAACTATTCAATTATACCACAAGCCTATCCCGTTGTCAATATTTTTCGCGCGCGAAAGACAAGGCGTAAAAATAAATATTATAAATGCAAACGAAGTGTGGATATTGCATTGTTTTTTGACCTTTCCAAAAACGACTTAGCGAGACCCGAGCACATTCACCGAAAACGTCTCCGCTTTTCCCCCACGGGTGCTGCAGTCTGAAAATTTTACTTTTGATTTACAAGCCAAAGCCCTGACAGCTCTTCTTTATAGCATATATTTTGTAAATTTTCAAAAATAGGTATTTATTTTTCCCATTTTGTATGATATAATGTTATATTGGCGAGGTATACGGAGAGTTTTCCGCCCTTCGTCAAAGCACAGGATAATCAAGAGGTAACCCAAAATGAGTGAAAATAAAAAATGCGACGCGTCGGGCGGTTGCTCGCGTCTCGGTAAGGTGGGAGGTCAGGCGGTCCTTGAGGGCGTTATGATGAAGGCGGGCTCCCACACCGTCACCACCTGCCGCAAGGAGGACGGCACACTTGCCGTCACCGACTCAAGCTTTGTCTCTGTCAGAGAAAAGCACAAGATACTTAACCTTCCCATTATACGCGGAGTTGTAAACTTCGTTGAAATGATGATGCTCAGCGTGAAAACTTTGGGTGCATCTGCCGATGCTATGGGACTTGACGAGGAGGAGAACCCCGGCAAGTTCGAAAAATGGATGGCGGAGAAGTTAGGAATGAGACTTACCGACCTTGTTATGGTAATTTCCGTAATTCTCGGTCTCGCCCTTTCGGTTCTGCTCTTCGTTCTCCTTCCCATCTGGCTTACAGCGGGAATAAATCTTCTATTGGACCTTTTCGGCATAGAGCCTATGGGAGCCGTAATAACCGCAATAGTCGAGGGACTTGTGAAGATAGGCATTTTTGTATCCTATCTCTACCTCGTTTCGCTTATGCCCGATATCAAGCGCACCTTTATGTACCACGGCGCAGAGCATAAGTCAATAGCCTGCTTCGAGTCGGGTGACGAGCTGACTCCCGGAAACGCTGCAAAGCACAAGCGCTTCCACCCGAGATGCGGCACAAGCTTTATGTTCTTTATGATACTTCTCGGCATATTTGCAGGCGTGGTACTAAAGACGGCAGCCCCCGCGCTTGCTGCAAGCACCTGGCTTTACTCTCTCGTAAGGCTTCTCATACTCCCCCTGCTTATGGGTGTGGGATATGAATTCATACGCTTCGCAGGTAAGCACGACAACCTCTTTACAAGAGCCCTCTCAGCGCCCGGCCTTTGGGTACAGAGAATAACCACCAAGGAGCCCACAGAGGAGATGCTTGAGGTTGCTATAATCTCTCTCAAGTGCGCTCTGCGCGACGAATATCCGGAGTTCCTTGAGTTTTACGAGAGCCACCCCTGGCTACCTGAAAGCGCACCCGAGGAGAGTGAGGAAGCAAGTGCCGAGGGTGACACCGAGGGCAAGTGTGACTGCTGTGATGATAACTGCAACTGCACCGAGAGCGGCTCCGGCTGTGAGTACAACTGCGGTAAGGGTAGCTCCGACAGCAACTGCAACTGCACCGAGGACAGCTTCGACAGCAAATGCTCCGAGCCTGCCGCCAATATAGGCGAGGCGGGCGCCGCAGACGGTATAGAAGCCAAAAATAGTGAAAATGTGGCACCCCGTGTAGAGTTTTCCGAGGAAATAGCTGTGACGGGTGCAGAGACAGATAGCGACGGAAATGAAGCTCAGTGAAGCAATAAAGCGGCTTGCCGACGCAGGCGTTGACTCGCCGAGAGAGAACGCGAGGACGCTTTTCAGCCACTTCGACAAAGTACCCTCCTACAAGCTTATCTCTAGAGACCCCGAGACGGAAAATCCCCTCTTAATCGAGGCTATAGAAAGACGGGCGAAGCGAGTTCCTCTGCAGTACCTTATAGGCGAGGTTGACTTCTTCCGCGAAAGATACGCGGTCTCCGAGGGCTGCCTTATCCCAAGGGCAGATACGGAGGTGCTTGTGGAGTACGCCGTAAAGCGGCTTGAGCCTCATTCAAAAATTCTTGACGTATGCTGTGGCAGCGGCTGCATAGCCATATCCACAGTTAAGAATACAGAGGGTACGACAGCCCTCGCACTTGATATATCAGCCGAGGCTTTGGAAATTGCAAAATCCAACGCAAAACTAAACGAAGTCGAGGGGCGTGTCGAGTTTTTACAGCTTGACGTGCTTCACGGTGAACTGCCGAAGTCAGGCAAATTTCATTGCATACTGTCAAATCCCCCCTACGTAAAGGACGAGGTTTACGATACCCTCCAGGAGGAAATATTCCACGAGCCGAAAATCGCCTTCGTTGGCGGTGAGGACGGCGGCGACTTCTACCGTGCCATAACCGCAAGGTACAAAAGTCTCCTTTGCGAGGGCGGCTTTATTGCCTACGAGATAGGCTACGACCAAAGCGAGTTAATCTCGGATATTGCTCGGGCAAACGGTATGACCGTAGAAATTATCAAGGACCTGTCTGGCAACCCGAGAGTTGCAATACTCGAGAGGTAAAGGAAACAAAAGAATAAAAAACGAAAGCACCCAACCTACTACTCCTTCATATTATGAAAAAGAGTAATTTTCACGGAAGGAGTGCTTAAATGAAAAGTACAAAACCCACGGTGCTTTTGCTGTACGGCGGCAAGGGTTGCGAGGCGGACGTGTCCGAAAAAGGGGCAATTTACCTTCGCTCGCTGATACCGTCCGACAGCTATAACCTTATCCCCGTATTTATCGATAAAGGGGGCGGCTGGTTTATTAAGGAGCCGGGCAACACAGCGCCACCCTCGCCCGAGTCGGCAGTCACCCCTGCTATAAAGGGTGGGCTTGGCGGTATAATTACGAGCGACGGCTTTCTTTGGGCAGACTGCGCCTTTCCCCTTCTCCACGGCGACTTCGGCGAGGACGGAGTAATTCAGGGCGCGCTTGCGGCGGCAAATATCCCCTACGTGGGCGCTGACAACTATCTCGGTCCTCTGGCTATGGATAAGGCGTATACCAAAATTATAGCCGAGTCCTTAGGGGTAAAATGCGCAAAATCCGTTCTTGCTATCCGCGGGAGCGGCTTATACGGTATGGACCGCGCAAAGCGTATAGCCGAAGAGACCTTCGGTTACCCTATGTTTATAAAGCCTGCAAGGCTTGGCAGCTCCGTCGGAGCATCTGCGGTTCTGTCCGAGGAGGATTTTCTCAGAGCTTACTCGGCGGCAGATGCCGTTTGTGACGGCAGGGTGCTGATAGAGGAGCTGGTGGACATTGCCACCGAGGCGGAATGTGCCGTATTTCGTGTAAAAAACAAAGAAATTATTACCGATTTCGGTAGTATTTCTTGCAATTTTGGCTTCTACGATTACGAAAAAAAGTACTCGGGAGAGTCAGGCGCTTCGGTTTCCGACTTTTCGGATATCGACCCTCGGACAAAGGGTATAATGAGGGAGTATTCTTCCCGCCTTACCGACGTATTAGGAATAAGACATCTTGCCAGAATAGACTTCTTCATAACCAAGAAGGGCGAGGTTCTGTTCAACGAGATTAACACTATGCCGGGCTTCACGTGCGGCAGCCTATACCCGAAGCTTCTCGAGAGAGCAGGTATAGACCCGTCGTGGGCGGTATCTCAAATGTTAGAGGACGCCCGAGGCTCGTGATTGGAGTATTCGACAGCGGTGTCGGAGGGCTAAGCTCCTACAGAGAGCTGAAGCGGCTTCTGCCGAGCGAGGACTTAATTTACCTTGCCGACAGGCACAACGCTCCCTACGGCACAAAGGATAGGGATACAGTACTTAAATATACAAGGAACAATATAAAGGCTCTTCGAAAAAAAGGAGCCGAGCATATACTCATAGCCTGCTGCACCGCCTCCAGCGTGTTTTCGCTGCTGGAGCCCGAGGAGAGGCGGCAGGTGACACCTATAATTTCGCCTGCGGCAGAGGCGGCGCTGACACACGGAAAAAGAGTTGCGGTTATCGCCACAAAGCAAACGGTCCGCTCTCACGCCTTCAGAGAGGCCGCCCTTGCAAAAAATCCCGATGCAAAGATTTTCGAGCTTCCGACCCAAATACTCGTCAGCCTGGTTGAGCTTGGGGCGAGGGACGGTGAGCTTTTGCCAAGGGAGGGCGACCTGCTCGATAAAATCGCAGGAGAGATTTGGACTTATAAGCCCGACTCGCTGATACTCGGCTGCACCCACTTCTCGTCACTCGGCAAAGAGCTGGAGGCAAGGCTGCCGGGGGTGGCAATAATTGATGCCGCCGTCATCGGAGCGAGAGCTCTCGTAGCTGAAATTTCGGACACGTCTAGACGCGAGAGTGGCATCTCAACATACACAGAAGGACTTAAAACGTAAGAACTAAGAGAGCCTTAGCGGCTACCGATGCGAAACCCGCGTCTTAACGGTTAACGTGGCATACCTAAACTATACCACAACCGTAAGAAAGGGCTCGACCTCGAAGGGCAAATCAAGCCTTATCCGCCGCCTAAGACCGCTGCAAGCCACAAACCGGCAAGCACATTCGTTACTAAAAGGTAAGATAAAAACTAAGGAGATATAAAAATGGCAAAGTACAGAAGAGGCAGGATTAACGATGCCGTAGCGCAGGAGCTTGCTATTGCGATAGGCAACGTAAGAGAGCCTAAGGTTGTAGACAATTTCGTCAGCATCACCAGAGCCGAGGTAGCCCCCGACTTAAAGTATGCGACGGTTTACTTCTCCTGTATAGGGGATGCAGGAGAGGTTCAGATAGGACTGAAAAAATGTACGGGTATGCTTCGTCATCACCTGGCATCAACCCTTAATCTGCGTATAACACCCGAATTGCACTTCGTAAAGGACGGCTCCATAGAGCACGGCGCGACAATTGCAAAGAGACTTGAGGAAATAAAAGCAAAGGACGAAGAGCTTAAAAGGAAAAACGAGGAAAACAAGGGTTAATTACGCGGATTTTGTAAATAGTTATTTGCATTTTTCATAAAAACAACCCCAAAATTCACTTGCTTACAAAAGAGCAAAGAACAGAATATTAAATAAAGAACACCACAGCGTCGCACCCGTTCACTAAAGGATAAAAGACAAAATCAAAGACCAAATCATCCGAAAACCGTTTCCTACAGTTTAGGCAAATCACAAGCTAAAAATTTAATTAAAATACATTTCTATTATGACGGAGGAAAAAACAATGAAAAAAATTACAAAAGCAGTTATTCCCGCAGCAGGACTTGGCACACGTATGCTGCCCATATCCCACGCAGTACCTAAGGAGATGCTCCCGATAGTTGACCTGCCTGCAGTATACTACCTCGTTGAGGAGGCGGTAAAAAGCGGAATAACCGACATTCTCATTATTACCAACCGCGACAAGGACGCTATGGAGAGCTTCTTCGACCTTTCTATTGAGTACGAAAACGCACTTACAGCAAAGGGTAAGCTTGCCGAGGCGAAAAGACTCCACGAGATTGCCGATATGGCGAACGTTTTCTTCCTTCGTCAGAAGGAAACCAAGGGTCTCGGCCACGCCATTGGCAGAGCGTGCAGCTTCGTCGGTGACGAGCCCTTCTTAGTTCTCTACGGTGACGATATTATTTTCTCCAAAACTCCCGTTTGCCGCCAGATGATTGACGTGTATGAAAAATACGGCAAGCCCGTTGTAGGCGTTAAGCCCGTAACTCCCGAGCAGCTCACAAAGTATTCCTCCCTTAAGGTTGACGCCCTCCCCGGTGAGGACAGAGTAACCTTCTGTACCGATATGATTGAAAAGCCCAAGCCCGGCGAGGAGTTCTCTAACCTTTCGGTTCTCGGACGAGTTCTTCTCACCCCCGAGGTATTTGATATAATTGATGCACTTGAGCCCGGCGCAGGCGGTGAATATCAGCTCACCGACGCTATGAAGAAGATGGCGCGCGAGGGAGGTGTTTATGCCCTTGAGTTCGAGGGCGACAGATATGACCTCGGCTCGAAGTCCGGTCTCCTTAAGGCAAATATCGTAAAGGGACTTGAGCATCCAGAAACCCGCGATGACCTTAAGGAATTCCTCCGCGAAATCATAAAGACTCTCTGATATGGAAATAAGACGCGCAAGGCCCGACGACGCTCCGGTCATCGGCGAAATTGAGGAGCTTTCCTTCTCCGACCCCTGGGACAGAAAGGACATCTTCTCCTACATTTGCTCGGATACGGGAATGTGCTTCGTCGCGGCAGAGGACGGCAAGCCCATAGCTTACCTTATAGGCAGGCTTATTGCCCCCGAGGGCGAGATATACAGGATAGCAACCCACCCCTCTCGCCGCCGCCGCGGCATAGCTTACAGGCTTCTTTCCTACTCCACAAAAACCGAGCGCGGGCGTGGACTTGAGAACCTTTTCCTTGAGGTTCGCTCAAAAAACCTCTCCGCCATATCCCTCTATACCTCCTTCGGATTTGAGCGCATTGGAACACGCAAAAATTACTACAAAAACCCCGACGATGATGCCGTTCTTATGATGCTTCAATAGGATATTTTCTAACTTTACTTTACATATTTGGCATTTAGGAGACGAAATGAACATACTTGCCTTTGAAAGCTCCTGCGACGAAACAAGCGCTGCAATAGTAGAGCGACTTGACGACGGCGAGCTTAGGATAAAATCAAATATTATAGCCTCACAGATTGAAACTCACCGTCTATACGGCGGAGTTGTACCCGAGATTGCAAGCCGCGCACACGCCGAGGCAATCTCCCGTATTACCTACGAGGCACTCTCCGAGGCGGACCTTTCGCTCTCCGACGTTGACCTTATTGCCGTAACGGCGAACCCCGGGCTTATCGGCGCTCTGCTTGTTGGAGTTAACTTTGCGAAGGGTATCGCCGCGGCAAACAATATACCTCTCGTAGCGGTTGACCATATCAAGGGTCACGCCGCCGCTGCTCTGCTTGGTGACAAAGACAGCGCACCTAAGCCTCCCTATCTCGCCCTTACGGTATCGGGCGGTCACACGGCTATATACCTCGTTGAGGATTACACCGACTTCAAGATTATCGGCACAACCCGTGACGACGCCATAGGCGAGGCGTTTGATAAAATAGGCAGAATAATAGGTATCCCCTACCCTGCAGGCAAGGGCTTTGACGAGCTTTCAAAAAAGGGCTTTATCCTTGCCACGGGAGACAAAGAAGCCTTCTATTCCAAATATAAAAAAAGCGCGGCTTATAAGGACCGCGAAATGACTCTTCCCTCACCTGCAATAGCCGACGACTCCCTTGATTTTTCCTTCTCGGGCCTCAAAACGGCAGCAATAAACCTTCTTCACAGATTCGAGCAGTCGGGACGGGAGCTTCCCCGCGAGCTATTTGCCGCAAGATACACCTTTGAAGCTGTGGAAGCTGTGGCAAAAAAGATTTCCCTTGCCCTCGCTTTGCACCCGGGGCTTGACCTGGTTCTCTCGGGAGGCGTTGCGGCGAACTCACACCTCAGATACAGACTTAACGAGGTTTGCAGGAAAGCCGGTGTATCCCTCTTTATGCCTCCCATTTCCCTTTGCGGAGACAACGCGGCAATGATTGCAGCCCAGGGCTACTACGAATATATGAAGGGAAACCTTGCTGACTCGACCCTTAACGCATCCGCCCTTGACTCTATCGTCTGAAAGAAGCAAAGCGAAAAGCGCCAAAGAGATAGGCAAGAGTATACTCGAAACGCCAAAGAGATAGGCAAGAAAATATGCGAAACGCCAAAGAGATAGGCAGGAAAATGTGCGAAACACCAAAAAGATAGGCAAGCAAAAAGCGCAAAAACAGTGAAATTTCGGACACGTGCCGCCATATCAGCTGCCGACGTCTTTACGATATGAAAGGAAATTACAGATGGAAAGTATAGATAAAATTCACGGTACCTTCGAGCGCAGAGCCGCCGAGGTCAAGGAGGGTAACGTTCCCTCCGCCGTAATAAAAAGGCTCCCGAGATACCACAGATATCTGACAGACCTGCTTGAGGCAGGAAGGCTTCGTATTTCCTCCTCTGAGCTTTCGAAGATTATGAACGTCACAGCCTCACAGATTCGCCAGGACCTTAACTGCTTCGGCGGCTTCGGTCAGCAGGGCTACGGCTACAACATCAAGTATCTCACGGCAAAAATCAGTGAGTTGCTCGGCGTTACCGAGGGTTACGATGCGGTTATAGTCGGAGCAGGAAATCTGGGTCGCGCCCTCGCCTCCACCAGAATGTTCGGCAGAAGGGGAGTCAGAAGAATTGCCCTCTTCGATATAGACGAAAAAATCGTCGGCACCGAAATATACGGAATTAAGGTTTACCACACAGACGAGCTTTACGAGTTCTGCAAAAAGGAAAAGATAGCAATAGGCGTTCTCACAGTTCCCAAAAGCGCCGCATACCACGTTGCGAAAACTATGTCCGATGCAGGAGTGCGCGGTATCTGGAATTTTGCCAATATGGAGTTGAAGCTCGATAACCCCGACACCATAGTTGAGAACATACACCTTGGTGACTCCCTTATGACCCTCTGCTATAAGATTAAGGAAGCAGGCGAGAAGGAAGATAACAAAGACTAACCGCCGCCGAAAAGCCCGAAAACTCGGACACACCCCCCTGTTTCACAAGCTTCATTTTCTCTATAAGTCCGAGGAAGTGTCGCATTTTTAGGCAATTTACAGCTTTATTCGCTAAGCTTATAGTTCACTCATACCGAAAAATATAAGAGTGGGGCATTAAAGCGTTCAGCACCCCCCACAACGTATTAAACGCATTTCGTTAACACGTCACCTTTTACCTGATAATACATATAAATAATCAATAAGGAAATATTATGGCTACTGTTACATATAAGGTTTTACCGCTTTCGGTAACGGACAAGCAGGCGTTTCAAGACGCCTCGGCTGAGGAGCTGAGAGTACTGCTTGCGCTCGTCGAGCGTTCGGGAGATGCAGAGCCCGAGGAGCTGGCACAGCTTGCAGGGACCTCGGTTTCCAGAGCAAGGTCGGCTCTCGTTTTCTGGGAGTCGGAGGGCGTAATATTGCGCCGTGACGGGAACATCGTCAACGAGTTCCCAGAAAGAGAGGACCTCTCCGAGCGTCGCTCCGTCACCGTTGCAAAAAGCATCCGAGACAAAAACCTCGAGCTTCTGCTCACCGAAATTGCCACCATACTCGGCAAGCCCACCCTCACTACCGTGGAAATCAAAAATATCGAGGAAATATACACCTCTCTCGGAATATCCTCGGAGTATATCGTTACCCTCGCCGCCCATATGGCAAGCGAGCAGGAAAAGAGGGGCAAAAAACTGACCTCTACTATGCTTCGCACGAAGGCGCATCAGCTTGTCGAGAAGGAATACGACACCGTCGAGGAGCTGGAGAAATACATCTACCTCAGCACCCGTGACAGCGATATTGAGCGAATGATGCGCGAAATACTCGGCTGGTACGGAAAAAACTTCGGTGACGAGCAGAAAAAGTATTTCAACAAGTGGTGCGTAGACTTCGGATACGGTGACGCGATAATTTCCCTCGCCTACGACTACACCACTATCAATACCCAAGGCGCGTCCTTGCCATATATGGATAAAATCCTCACCGCCTGGCACGATGCCGGCTGCAAAACCGTGGAGCAATGCAAGGCTCAATACTCCGCGGACGGAGAAAAGCGCAAAAGCCCCCGAACGTCAAAAAGAGAGAAAACCTCAAGCCCCACGCCAAAGTACGGTAGCTTTGATGCAAACGAAGCCTTCCTCGCGGCGCTCGAGCGCTCCTACGGAGAGGATAATTAAGCCTGCACCGAGGCACAAAAGCCTCACTCTAAGCGAAACCCGTATTATAACTTCCTCCCCCCTACCGGGAGATACTCATTATGCAAAGCAATGTGCAAAACGCGATATAAGAAGCTAGTCGCAGCCGCCTTGTGCATACGCAAGGAAAACCCAATCCCGAGGGCTTAACATTCTAAGAAAAATGCAAATTTCGGACACAGGGTCGCCCCTATTAAAGAAAGGACAGGACTATGTACAGCTACGAAAATTACTATAAGGTTAAAGATGAAATAGAAAAGCGCAGGCTGCGCGCCAGAGAGGAAGCCGATGCAAGAGCCGATGAGCTGCGCGCCCTATCCCCCAAAATCAGAGAGATAGACGAGGAGCTTTCGGGGACGTCAATGCTTCTTTTCAAGACCGCCTGCAACGGCGGAAATCTTTCCTCAATAAAGGAAAGAAATAAAAAGCTTGTGGCTGCGCGCCGCGCCGAAATAGTAAGGCTCGGCTATCCCGAGGATTACACCGACGTGAAGTATTTCTGCAAGGCTTGCTCGGATACGGGATATATCGACGGCACAAAATTATGCTCCTGCCTACGCAAGGAGCTGATTCGCGCTACAATACAGTCCTCGGGTATCGGAGACCTTATCGAAACTCAGTCCTTCGACAACTTCGATTTGGAGTGCTATAATGACAACCCCGAGGTTTACGAGAAGATGAAGGCTAATCTCTCCATTGCGAAAGCCTATGCCCAGAGCTTCTCAAAATCCAGCGGAAACCTTCTGCTCACCGGAAAGACGGGAACGGGCAAAACTCATATTTCAACCGCTATTGCAAGAGAGGTAATCCACAAGGGATACGACGTGCTGTACGACAGCATACACAATATTCTCTCAGAATTTGAAGCCGACAAATTCAGCCCTCCCTACTCTCGCTCAGAGCCCGAGAGCAGCAAATATCTCGAGTGCGACCTTCTTATAATCGACGACCTCGGCACAGAGTTCTCAACCCAATTTACCGTTGCCTGCATATACAACCTTATCAACACCCGACTCAACAAAGGACTGTCAACAATCATATCCACCAACCTCGACAGCCAGAGTCTTGCCGACAAATATGAGGGCAGAATTCTATCTCGCCTCCTGAGCAAGGGAACCAAGGTTCTCTCCTTCGTCGGTAAGGATAAGAGAATATTCAGATAACACTATATATCAATTTAAAATACCTGAAAATCACACGCCCAAAGCGCGCGAGTATTCACGTAAAACCGCACTTTTGACAACTATAATTTGCATTTTGCATATATTTATACTTTTCCACAACAAAAATCAAATAAACAATATTTTCAAATAAAAAACTCCTGCTTCGGCTAATACCTCGGCAGGAGTTTTTTATTATCTTTAATACTAGTTGAACCAAGCCAAATAAGCAGGGAGTATAGACAGACATATATACTCATTTTTCAAGTACAACTTTTCAAACGCTTCTTTTATTCTATACTTCCAAGCTCAACGTTGGACTAGACAGAATTTAGGCGTATATACTCTCATTCTTAAAGTACATATTTTTAAATTCTATACTTCCCAAGCAGAATATTGGACTAGACAGATTTTAGGCGGGACTTTTCGTTTAGGTACGATAATCAAGCGAAGCGAGTCTGCAAGCTTGCTTGTAAGCGAGCGAGCGCAGATTGCTCC
>JAFUPM010000063.1 GCA_017481225.1 Clostridia bacterium | reverse complement strand
TATCGCAGTTTCGGGTAACGTGGGTCAGGCTGACGAGCTTGAGGGACTTGAGGAGAAGGCTATCAAGACCGGCGCGTCCAAGCTTTATATTGAGGACCTCACCGACGAGTTCGTAGACGATTACGTTATCCCTACCGTTAAGGCAGGCGCGCTCTATGAGGAATATATGCTTGGTACTTCCTTCGCACGTCCCGTTATCGCGAAGAGAATAGTTGAGATTGCTCTTGCTGAGGGCGCAGATGCAATTTGCCACGGCTGTACCGGTAAGGGCAACGACCAGGTTCGCTTCGAGCTTACTATCAAGGCTTTCGCTCCCGATATGCCTATTATTGCTCCCTGGCGCGAGTGGGATATTAAATCCCGTGAGGAGGAAATTGAGTACGCCGAGGCTCACGACGTTCCCCTTAAGATAAACCGCGAGACCAACTATTCAAAGGATAAGAACCTCTGGCACCTTTCCCACGAGGGTCTTGACCTCGAGGATGCAGGCAACGAGCCTATGTACGAGAAGGAAGGCTTCCTTGAGATGGGCGTTTCTCCCCTGCTCGCTCCCGACACTCCCACTTACGTAACTCTTGATTTCGAAAAGGGTATTCCCGTAGCTCTCGACGGCAAGAAGATGAGCGCGAAGGATATAATCCTCGCTCTTAACAAGCTTGGCGGCGAGAACGGTATCGGACTTCTCGATATCGTAGAAAACCGCCTTGTAGGTATGAAGTGCCGCGGTGTATACGAGACTCCCGGCGGAGCTATTCTCTACTTCGCTCACAACTACCTTGAGACTCTCTGCCTCGACAAGATGACTATGCACGAAAAGCAGAAGCTCTCTATCACCTTCGCTGAGCTTGTTTACAACGGTCAGTGGTTCACTCCTCTTCGTGAGGCTCTCTCCGCATTCGTTGACAAAACTCAGGAGAACGTTACCGGTAAGGTAAGAATTAAGCTCTACAAGGGCAATATGATTAAGGCGGGCGCATGGAGCGACTACTCCCTCTACTCCGAGGAGATTGCTACCTTCGGCGAGGACAACGTTTATAACCAGGCAGACAGCGCAGGATTTATTAACCTTTACGGTCTTCCTATCAAGGTTCAGGCGCAGGTTAACGCAAAGAACGCTAAGAAGTAATTAAAGTAATTTCAACTAATTAACTAAAATAATTCAAGGATTTCGCTATGGATAAAATGTGGGCGGGCAGATTTGAAAAGGCGTCGGATAAGCTGGCGGACGATTTCAACTCTTCCATTCATTTCGATAAAAAAATGTATAAGCAGGATATCAAGGGCTCTATGGAGCATGCGGCAATGCTATGCCGCGCAGGTATCCTCTCCCCTGAGGAGCTTGGCGATATAACGTCAGGGCTTGCGGCTATACTTCACGACCTCGATACCGGGGAGCTTGCATTTGATATGAATGCCGAGGATATCCACATGTTCGTGGAGGCGGAGCTTACGCGCCGTATCGGTGATGCCGGTAAAAAGCTGCACACCGCCCGTTCCAGAAACGACCAGGTTGCTCTTGACCTTCGTCTTTATATGCGAGACGAGGCGCTGGAGGTTGTTGCTCTCTTAAAAAAGCTAACGAGAGCAACCCTTGAGCTTGCAAAAAAGAATACGGAAACAATTATGCCGGGTTATACCCATCTGCAAAGGGCGCAGCCTATTACCTTTGCCCATCATTTGCTTGCGTACTGTATGATGTTTCTGCGCGACGTGACGAGAGTGCTTGATGCTGTTCTCAGAATGAACTATTCTCCTCTCGGCTCCTGCGCTCTGGCAGGTACCACCTACCCCACGGACAGAGATTCTGTGGCTGAGGCACTCGGCTTTGACGGAATTACTATGAACTCTATTGACGGTGTTTCGGACAGAGACTACGTGGTAGAGCTTGAGGCGGCTTTTGCAACCGTTATGATGCATCTTTCCCGTTTTTCCGAGGAAATAATTCTCTGGTCAAGCTGGGAGTTCAAGTTCGTGGAGCTTGACGATGCTTACACAACGGGCTCCTCTATTATGCCCCAGAAGAAAAACCCGGATATGGCTGAGCTTGTACGCGGAAAGTGCGGCAGAGTGTACGGCGACCTTGTTGCTACGCTTACGATGCTTAAGGGATTGCCCCTTGCCTACAACAAGGATATGCAGGAGGACAAGGAGGCGGTGTTTGACAGTGTTGAGACTGTGAAAGCGTGCCTTGAAATCTTCATTCCTATGATTGAGACCATGAAGCCCATTCCCGAGAATATGTATGCAGCTGCAAAGCGCGGTTTTATAAACGCAACCGACCTTGCGGATTACCTTACAAAGCGGGGTATTCCCTTCCGTTCGGCTTACAAGACGGTTGGAACCATCGTCGGTAAATGCGTAAAGGAGGGCAAGACTCTCGACGAGGTAACCCTCGATGAGTACAGAAGCTACTCCGACGTTTTCGGCGAGGACTTATACGACGAGATATCTCTTGAGACGTGTATAAGAAAGCGCATTTCCCGCGGAAGCACGGGCTATGAGTCCGTTAAGGAGCAGATTGCTTACGTTGAGGAGCAGCTGTAATATTATTTTGTAAAATCAAACCAAACTGCCCCCTTAATTCATTTTAAGGGGCAGAATTTATAATGACAAAAGGAGGTTTCTGCCAATGAATAACGCAGGCTTTCTTAAAGGAAGGGATTTTCTGAAGCTTCTTGACTTTACTCCCGAAGAGATAGAAAAGCTTATAGAGCTTTCCTCGGAGCTGAAGAAAATGAAGAAGAACGGAGTTCCTCATAAAATATGCGAGGGCAAGAATATTGCTCTTATATTTGAAAAAACCAGCACGAGAACACGCTGCAGCTTCGAGGTTGCGGCTTACGACCTCGGTATGCACGTAACCTATCTTGACCCCACGGGCTCACAGATTGGTAAAAAGGAGAGCATCGCAGATACGGCAAGAGTTCTCGCATCTCTCTACGACGGCATTGAGTACCGCGGATACGGTCAAGAAATCGTAGAGGAGCTTGCAAAATACTCCAAGGTTCCCGTATGGAACGGACTGACAAACGAGTTTCACCCCACTCAAATTCTGGCGGATTTCCTTACTATTAAGGAGAAGTTCGGAAAGCTTGACGGTATAAAATTCGTGTATATGGGAGATGCCCGTTATAATATGGGCAACTCGCTTATGGTCGGATGCGCAAAGATGGGTATGGACTTCGTTGCCTGCGCTCCAAAAAAGTACTTCCCCGCGCCCGAGCTTGTAGCAGAGTGCAAGAAAATCGCCAAGGAGACGGGTGCTACTATCACTCTTTGCGAGGACGTTAAGACGTCACTTGAAGGCGCTGACGTTATTTATACCGACGTTTGGGTATCTATGGGTGAGCCTGCGGAGGTTTGGGAGGAGCGTATAAAGGACCTTACTCCCTACCAGGTAAACTCCGCTGCTATGGCTTTAGCCAAGGAGAGCGCAGTATTTATGCACTGTCTTCCCTCCTTCCACGACCTTAACACAAAGGTTGGAGCCGAGATGGGCGAGAGGTTCGGTATTACCGCTATGGAGGTAACCGATGAGGTGTTCGAGTCCGAGGCTTCGATAGTATTTGAGGAAGCGGAAAACAGAATGCATACCATAAAAGCTGTTATGGCTGCAACGTTGTAATTATATAAAAAACGGCAGATATAAAATCTGTCGTTTTTTGTTTTTCGGATTATATTTCAAGGCAGAAACGATATTACATACTCGAAGAGGTAAAATAAAGCGGAGGCAATATTAGTCGCTTCCGCTTATTTAAGATTATTTTTAATATGTTTTTTAATCCCGGAAGAACTTCTCGGTATATGCAAATTAATCCGGGAAGAATTTCTCGGGTCGTGGATATATCTTCTTTGAGGGATAGGAATTCTCTAAAAGCTCGAAGAAGAGCTTGCCGTCTTCCTTACAGAATAGAGGCACACGGGGGATACCGAGAGTGCTGCATATACTGCCTATTATACCCGTAGAGGCAAGGCAGTTGCCGTTGACGTCGCCTTCGGGAGTATTGGGTACGGCTACGGGTGCGCCCTGAGACTGATGAGAGCTTCTATCAGGACTGTAGGAGTAGGAGCCGTCAGCCTTGCGGTATTCCACAACCTTGTCTGCGGTAGCAACTGCCATAGCGGCGGTGTTAGCGCAAAGCTTTGCCGTAAGCTTCTGCGCCTTCTCTTCACTGTCGTGCGCCCGAACGTTGTCTATAATCATTCTCAGTGTTGTCCAAGGGTTGTAGTAAGAGGTCATCATACCGCTTCTGCCATTTGAGGTAAGTACCTCTATGCAGCTGTCAAAGGCGCGCTCTGCATAAGGCAGGGGCGCGTTACAGGAGCTGTAAGTGAGGCAAATCTTCATAAGTCCGTTTGTACCCGAATAGGTTATATTTTCCGTCCAAAGTCCGTTCTCGGGGTTCTGATTGGAACGGTACCAATCAAGAAGGGTATCTACGTACTCCTGACCTGCCGCCTTTATCTGAAGCGCCTGCGCCTGGAGATAGTTACCTACCCAATAGGAGTTGCCCTTAAGGTCAAGAGCGTAGATATATTCGCGGAATTTATCAAGGGACTGAAGATGCTCGGGGAGAAGATTTTTCGCCTCCGCGGTTCCTGCAATGGGGGTTGTATACTTAGGTGTACCGCCAAACGCCTTGATAAGCTGTGTTGACCAGGAGAGGTCCCTGCCCCGTCTTGTAACCCCTATATTCTTACCCCACTGTGGGTGGTAGAAATAGCCGTCGGGGTCCTGGAGACTTAAGGCAAAATTGAGTACGGGATATCTGATGTAATCGGGAGCAAGGGTGCCGTAGCTTCCCTCTCCGAGGTAGGCGAAAATGCCCGCAGTTACAAGGTGATTTAACGCCTGGGCTGTGGATTCGATATCGGGAAGATATCCTTCGGTATCTCTTGCGCTGTTGGAGTAGTAAAAGGCACCTATCTCCGGCTCCCAGAGTCCGGCAAGCCAAAGGTACATTCCTTCGTTATATATGCTATATAGGTATTCAAGTCCTTCTGCGGCACTCTTGCCTATAGTTTCAGCTGCTAAAAGGAAACTGTCGGAACGCATTTTGTCTCGGGCAGCCTTAAGCTCACAAAGACGCTTCTCGGTTATTAAATTTCTGTCGTACATAAAATTTTCTCCTGATGATTAATACAAAACCATCGTGACAGGGGAGATTTTCTAAATAAATCCACACTAACCCGACGGCTTTATACACAGCTAAAAAAATACACTGTTATGCGCGGTGTTTTTTATCTTACCAATAAAGCTTCCATTCGGGGTCAAGCATTCTGTGAAGAGCCTCCATATAGAAGTAATCTCCCCAGATATTATGCTCGTCAACGCCGATGCCCTGGGGTCTTCCGTAGGTCTGATGAATGAGAAGTCCGTTGGACTCGGGAATATCCTTCGAAAGATAGCCGTCAATAAGTGCATTCATCATATGCTTGATGGCGTTTATATAAATCTTCTTTAAGGGGTCGGAGTCCTCCATATACTTCACAGCCTCAAGCATTCCGCACATAGCGATAGCCGCCGTGGAGGAGTCCTTCGGCTCACCGTCTCCGTCCTTAAAGGAGAGGTCCCAATAAGGAATATAGTCCTCGGGCAGGTAGTTGAGAAGGTAGTTTGTGGTTGCCTTGAAGATTTCTATAGCTCGGGGGTCCTTTTTATATATGTAAGTAAGCATAGGACCGTAGATGCCCCAGGCCTGACCTCTCGCCCAAGCGGAGTCGTCGAAGGCGCCCTGGTGGGTTACGCCGCGAAGAGGCGCGCCCGTCTCGGGGTCGAAGTAATAGGTGTGGTAGGTGCTGGCATCGGCTCTGCAGCATACGTCGATGGTGGAGTTGAAGTGATTATACGCCTTCTCGTCAAAGCTTTTGTCTCCCGTAACCTCTGCAGTCCAATAAAGGAGAGGAATGTTAAGAAGACAATCGATAATAAGACGGTAGGAGTTCGGGTCGTTTACGTTGCCCCAAGCCTGGATAAACTGACCTTTATCGTGATAACGCGTACAGAGATGCTCTGCCGCCATAATAGCAGCCTGCTTTGCCTCCTCGTTGCCTGTGAGCTTATACGCCGCAACGCAGGAGGGGGTGAATACGAAGCCCATATCGTGGTGGTTAACGCCAATTTTCTCTACTATTCTTTTGGTGTAGCTGGGAATATGGCCGAGGGCTACATCTTTATATTTTTCGTCGCCCGACAGCTCGTAGGCGTGCCAGAGAATACCCGTCCAGAAGCCCGTACCCCAACCGCCGTTATTGGGCATAGTGCGGTATACGTTGTTACGGCTGTATTCTGTGGGGAACTCGCCTTTGTGGTCGGCGATGCCCTTATCGATTTTCTTGAGTGCTTCGGCGAGGGCGTACTCAAGCTTTTCTCTCGGGAGATCTACGTCTCCGAAGCGTTCGGGATTTTTTATTGTAGGAATGTTTGGTAACATAGCTTTTTCCTTTCAGGGTTAAAATTATTATCCAGGGTCATTTTATCATGTATAACGGAGAGTGTCAATAGATTTTTTCTATTTATTTTAGGTTTTTACGTTTTTTCTTAGTTTTGAGCAGATTTAATAAAAGAGGACAGAGTGTGACTCTGCCCTCTAAGGCGGTGTGATATATTTAACCCGACTTTTTTAATCAAGCTCCTTTTTGCCTGTGTAAAGCTCGTAGTATCTGCCCTTCATAGCAAGGAGGTCGTCGTGGTCGCCGCGCTCGATAATCTCGCCCTTCTCAAGAACCATTATTGCGTTTGCATTTCTTACGGTTGAGAGTCTGTGAGCGATGACGAAGGTGGTTCTGTCTTTCATCAGTCGGTCCATACCGTGTTCAATGTGTCGCTCGGTTCTGGTATCGACGGAGGAGGTTGCTTCGTCGAGAACAAGGATAGGTGCCTTGGAAAGTGCGGCTCTGGCGATATTCAGAAGCTGTCTTTGACCCTGGGAGAGGTTGGCGCCGTCGCCCTCAAGGACTGTGTCGTAACCGTGTTCAAGGCGCATAATGAAGCTGTGAGCGCTGGCAGTTTTCGCTGCTGCGATGACCTCGTCGTCGGTAGCGTCAAGCCTGCCGTAGCGGATATTCTCCATTACCGTTCCCGTAAAGAGGTGAGTGTCCTGGAGAACCATTGCAATATTTTTGCGAAGGAAATCGCGCTTGTAAGACTTCAGGGGCTTACCGTCTACTGTAATAGTTCCCTCCTCTATATCGTAGAAGCGGTTAAGAAGGTTGGTTACGGTGGTTTTGCCTGCGCCCGTTGAGCCTACGAAGGCTATCTTCTGCCCGGGCTTTGCATAGAGGGAGATGTTCTTTAAGACGGTCTTTTCGGGTACGTAGCCGAAGCTTACGTTCTCCATAATTACGTGACCTGTGATTTTGTCCTCCGTTGCATCCTGTGCATCGGGCTCCTCGGGTATCTCGTCCATTACCTTGAACACGCGTTCTGCTCCCGCAAGGGCGGCAAAGAGGGTGGAAACCTGCATTGAAAGCTGGTTTATAGGCATTGAGAACTGCTTTGAGTAGTTAGCGAAAACCGTAAGCTCGCCGGGAGTGAAGCCTGTAGTACAGATAAGCACGCCTCCGACGCCGAGAGTAATGGCGTAAGAGATAAGGCTGATGTTATGCATTATGGGACCCGTAACGCCGCCCCAGAACTGAGCCTTCTCCTGCTTATTGCGAAGGTCCTCGTTAATAAGCTCCATCTCCTCTACACATTCGTCCTCGTGGTTAAATACCTTGATAACCTTCTGACCGCTGATGGTTTCCTCGATATAGCCGTTTACAGCTCCGAGGGCTGCCTGCTGGGCGCCGTAATACTTAGAGGAATTCCTTCCTATAACGCCTACGGCATAAACGAGAAGCGGAACGAAGAGGACGGTGATAAGAGTCAGCCAGATATTGGTCGTAAGCATAAATATGAAGGTTCCGACAAGGCTGATTACTCCGCTGACGATAGAGGTTAAGGAGTTATTGAGCATAACGTCGATGTTATCAACGTCGTTGGTGAAGCGGCTCATTATCTCGCCTGTGGGGTGTGAATCAAAGTATCTGACGGGGAGAGTCTGGAGCTTCTTGAAGAGGTCGTCACGGATAGCCTGTATGGAGTTCTGTGAAACAGAGAGCATAAGGCGCGCCTGAATATAGCTTCCGCCTGCGGATATGAGATAAACGCAGCCCAGAATTATGAGCGCACCGAGAACGTATAGGCTGACCTCGGCTGCGGTGTTGCTCATAAGTGAGGATATAAAGGGGGTGGAAACAAAGCTCTCTATAATACCGTCGGCAAGGTCCGCTATGGCGCTGGGCTTCAAGGGGGCTGTGGGGTCAACGGCAAGAGTTATTCTGTTGATAATGGGAGCAATAAGATAGCCGCCGCAAAGGGAGGAGAGGGTCGTCAGTATCATACAGAGAAAGACGAGTATCAGTCTTCCCTTGTATTTACCGACGTAGGAAAGCAGGCGGGCAACAGTCTTGCCTGCATTTTTCGGCTTACCCTTTGCTCTGGGACCGGGTCCTCTACCGGGACCGCCGCCGCGAAGGGAGGTGCCGTGGGAGACGCTGTTATATTGCTGTCTGAGCTGTTCTAGTGTTCTAGCCATATCTTACGCCTCCTTTTTATCCATTTGTGAGTAGTATATTTCGCTGTACTCGGCATTAGTATCGAGAAGCTGCTCGTGAGTACCGACACCTGTAATTTTGCCGTCGTTCATTACGATAATCTCGTCGGCATCCTTAACCGAGCTTATGCGCTGTGCGATAATAATTTTCGTGCAATAGGGAATTTCGCTTCTGAAGGCTTCGCGTATCTGTGCCTCGGTAGCGGTATCAACGGCACTTGTCGAGTCATCGAGAATCAGAATTTTAGGCTTCTTTATCAGCGCTCTTGCAATACAAAGCCTCTGCTTCTGACCGCCCGAAAGGTTCATACCGCCCTTGTCAAGCATTGTGTCATATCCGTCGCTGAAGGTAGAAACGAACTTGTCTGCCGCGGAATATCTCGCGGCTTTTATCATTTCCTCATCGCTGGCTTCCATATCTCCCCAACGGAGATTCTCGGCTATAGTACCCGAGAAGAGGAGATTTTTCTGCAGCACCATACCGATGCCGTCACGAAGATTTACGAGAGAATAGTCCTTGACGTCAATGCCGTCTATTTTGACTCTTCCCGAATCCACGTCGTAAAGTCTTGCTATCATAGAAACAAGAGTAGTCTTTCCGCAGCCCGTGGAGCCTATAATGCCTACGGTTTTACCCGCGCCTATTTTAAGGCTGATATTATCAAGGACGGGCTCCTCGCTGTGCTTATAGTAGCGGAAGGTTACGTTCTCAAACTCTATCTCTCCTGCCTCGATTTTTCTATCGGAAAATTCAGAATTCTCATCATTTATATCAATCTGCTCGTCAAGGACCTCGCTTATTCTCTTCGCCGATGCGAGAGCTCTGGATGAGGTCATAAGAAGCATGGTAACCATCATAAGAGATGATAAAATCTGAGTGGTATAGGTGACGAATGCGCTGAGGTCTCCGACCTGCATACCGCCGTCAAGGACGATACCGTGACCAAGCCAAACTACGGCTATGACCGTGGCGTACATAAAGACGTTCATTACGGGTCCCATATATATCATTACCTTTACGGCTCTCATACCCGAATTCTTTAAGTCGCTGTTGTCTTTTTCGAACTTGTCTGTTTCGAAGTCCTCGCGGACGAAGGATTTAACCACTCTGACGTTGGTGACGTTCTCTCTTACCGTGGAGTTGAGCTTATCTACCTTCTTCTGAACTATCTGGAAGCGAGGGAAGCCGATGCGGATAAGGGTAAGAATTACCGCAATCATCATAGGCATCGTAACCGCCAGCACAACGGACAAGGAGGGCTTCAACGATATTGCCATAATCAAGCCGCCGATAAGCATACCCGGGGAACGCAGAGCCATACGCAAAAGCATATTTACAAAGTTCTGCAGCTGAGTTACGTCGTTGGTCATTCTCGTAACAAGTGAGCTTGCGGAGAACTTATCGATGTTTGCAAAGGAATATTTCTGTATTTTCGAATATACGTCGCGGCGAAGGTCTGCGGCAAAATTAACCGATGCCTTCGAGCCGAAATAGGCTCCCGCAACGCCGCCCGTCATCATAAGAAGAACTATTGCTATAAGTATGCCTGCATAGCCAATGCTCATCGCAGGGGTCAAGGTTTTGTCCTCGCCTGCGTTGATGATTTGCGCTAAAATCAAAGGCATAAACATCTCGCCTATTACCTCAACAATCATACCGACAGGTCCGAGTATGAAGGATTTGAGATAAGGCCTTACGTATTTAAACCATCTTTTCATCCGTGGTTTCCTTTCTGCACTTGAATTTGTGACAATCGCCTATCTGCCGCCTGATATTCTCCTGCAGCTTCTCAAGGCAATTTATATAGGTAGTCAGCTCCTCGTCGGTAAAGCCCTCAAACATTGAGGTATCCGCCTCGGAAAAAAGCCTTCTCGTCAGCTTAACAAGCTCTCTGCCCTTCTCGGTAATCTTAAGCTCGTTGTAGCGGTTATCCTGGCCGAGTGTACGCTCGACGTAGCCGTCGCGCTCTATCTTCTTAAGCGCACCCGTTACGGCTGCGGGAGTTATATCAAGTCTTTCGGCAAGCTCCTTTTGTGACGGGAGCATCCCGTCTCTGGCAAGATGCATAAGTATTCTGTGCTGAGTGCGGTGTATGCCTATCTCGTGTACTCTGCTGTCAATCAAAGCCTTGTGCATATGGTCTGTGCGAATCATCATATCCACAGCGCGGCTCAGTTTTGTATCCGACATAGCTTCTCCTTTCGCAAAACAGTTTATTGCTTAATAATTAACCACTTAACCATTATACACGAAAGCCTTAAAAAGTCAATAGAATTATAGACTTTTTTACAGAAAATACATATTTATTTTTTCTACTTGAAAATATGCCCGATAAATGGTAAAATAATAAGGAAGGACTAAGGTCTGAAAGGAGCATACTATGGTAAACACCACCCTTTGCTACATAGAACGGGACGGAGAGTATCTTATGATACACCGCGTGAAGAAAAAGAACGATATGAACCACGATAAGTGGATAGGAGTCGGCGGAAAATTCGAGGGCGGTGAGAGTCCCTTCGATTGCGCGAGGCGCGAGATACTTGAGGAAACGGGCGTCAAGGTAACCGACCTTAAATACAGAGGCATCGTAACCTTCGTATCCGACGAGTTCGGTACTGAATATATGCACCTTTTCACAGCGAGTGGCTATACCGGAGAAATAGATTACAATTGCGACGAGGGGCGGCTCGAATGGGTTAAAAAGGAGCGCGTCCGAGAGCTTCCTATATGGGAGGGGGATAAAATTTTCCTCGACCTTCTGGATACCGAGGAGAGATTTTTCTCCTTAAAGCTCGAATACGAGGGCGATAGACTTGTGTCACACACCCTGGAGATATAATATGCGCGGACTGCTACGGTTGGCAGTCCGCGTTTGTGCTTTATTTTTAAATGTAATAGTAGTGTATATTGCCGCAAGGCGGTGAGGAGTGCTGCAACTCCCGTGGGTCAAGGCGAAAGATAACGCAAGGTGCAAGCTATAAAACGCCGTAATGAATATGCACTATATAAAACCGCTTTAGCAATTCGGGTGACGGTGATACTAAGCGAGCTTACGGAACGGCTCGGAAGAGTCAGGCTCTATCTGACAGTGTTCGAAGAATTTCGGCTCGGGTAAGTGTCGGCTCAAGGGAGATAAGAAGCGAGACACAGCCCTCGAATATATCGTTATAAGCGGTGGCGAAATCGCCCGAGTACCAGGGGTCCGAGACGTCACGGGGATTGCCCGTAAAAGACATAAGCTTACAAATCTTTCCCTCAGGGTCAGAGGTGAAAATACGGGAAATATTCCGTAGGTTGCGCTCGTCCATAAGAGCAAAAATATCGAAGCGGTTGTAATCTTCCTTTGATAAGAGTGTGGCTTCTCTTCGCTCATAAGGGACGCCGTGCCTTGACAGCTCTCTTTGTGCCGGGGGATACATAGGACTGTATAGCTCCTCCGGGCTTGTGGCTGAGGAGGCAATAAAATATCTGTCGGATATTCCTAGGGTATTAACTAAGTGCTTCATTATAAATTCAGCCATAGGGCTGCGGCATATATTGCCGTGGCAGACGAACATTATTCTGTTCATTTGACCTCCGTTTTTTGCGTTTTGCGTTCGGCAAAAAGAATATTCTGCCGTATTTTATGTTATTAGTTTTGTATTTTAATGCTTACAGTTCGATAGGTACGGGTAAATTGGGCGTAAGGGTGTCGGGGGTTACATTAGAGTCTAGGGCAATAAGCTTTACGCCCGAGCTTTGAGCCTTGCGAAGTGCTTCTGCAAACTCCTTGTGTGTTGCTTCGTTGGGTTTAAAGAGGGATATTTCCTTCATCTGGATAAGGAATACAACGTAGGCTCTGTTGCCCTCGCGGGCGAGATTTGATAGCTCCACAAGGTGCTTAACTCCACGTTCGGTGGGAGCATCGGGGAACATTGCTACGCCCTTCTCCTCCAGGGTTACTCCCTTTACCTCGAGGTAGCATATTTCACCGCCGTCATCAATCATAAAATCAAAGCGGGATTTGCCGACGGTATGCTCTCTCCGTATCACGGCATCGCCGCTGAAAAGCCCTGAGGTGGGGAGCCATTCGGCAACTGCCGTGTTCGGCGCCTGGGAGTCCATATTTATGAGCAGGGGCGGCTTCCCTTCCCTCTCCTTCTCTACGGCTATAAGGTCGTACTCTGTTTTACGGCTTCTGCCCTCGGGCTTATCTAAGTATACCGTCGCGCCGGGTATAAGCAGCTCACGGCATCTGCCGGTGTTCTTTACGTGGACGGTGTATTTCGCGCCGTCAATATCCACCGTAGCAACAAATCTATTGGGACGGGAAATAAAGGTTCCCTTGATTATATTCGAGTATTTCATTAAATTAAGTCCTCAAAGTCTGCCTGCCTTAGTGCCTCGTATACGGCTATGGCTACTGCGTTTGATAGATTAAGGCAGCGGAGCGTCGGGCGCATAGGAATACGGACGGCTCTCTCCTTATTCGGCTCTACTATTTCGGGAGGAAGTCCTGCCGTTTCCCTACCAAAGACTAAGTAGACGTTATCGGGATAGGAAACGTCGGTATAGTGTCTCTCTGTGTGAGAGGTGAAAAAATACATCTGCGCGTCGGGATTTTTCTCCTTGAAATCCTCAAAGCTGTCGTAATAGGTAATATCAAGCTTATCCCAATAGTCAAGCCCTGCGCGCTTAAGATTTCTGTCGGTTATCTCAAAGCCGAAGGGACGGATAAGGTGTAGCGCCGCGCCTGTGACGGCGGCTGTGCGTGATATATTACCCGTGTTCTGGGGTATTTCGGGTGAGTAGAGGACTATATTAACCTTCTTCATAGCAATCTCCAAATAATAATTCGATATTATTCTATCACAAAGGAGCGAAAAATGCAATATAACGGGGATTATTTGAAATATTTTTTAATTAAAATTAAATATTTACATTTTACTCTTTATTTTTCTTTTCGAATGTTGTATAATGTTATGATGTAAAGTAATGGGCTTTGCCCAACGTGACGAAAGGATATTTATAAAATGGGACTTTTCAGCTCCTTGTTTAAAAGCTACAGTGAAAAGCAGATACAAAGAATAATGCCCCTTGTTGAGGCTACCGAGGCACTTGCGGATAAGTTTGCCGCGATGTCCGACTCCGAGATGAGGGCTTACACCGATAAGCTCAAGGGTGACCTCAGAGACGGCAAGACTCTTGACGATATTCTCCCCGAGGCGTTTGCTCTTGTCAGAGAGGCTGACGAAAGAGTTCTCGGCAAAAGGCCCTTCAGAGTGCAGATTATGGGCGGTATACTCCTCCACCAGGGACGTATCGCCGAGATGAAAACCGGTGAGGGTAAAACTCTGGTTGCTACCCTTCCCGCGTACCTTAACGCCCTTTCCGGCAAGGGTGTTCATATAGTAACCGTAAACGACTACCTTGCAAAGCGCGACAGCGACGAGATGGGCAGAGTTTACGGCTTCCTCGGTCTTAAGACGGGACTTATTGTCCACGGTCAAACCGGAGATGAGAAGCGCGCGGCATACAGCGCGGATATTACCTACGGTACCAACAACGAGCTTGGATTTGACTACCTTCGTGACAATATGGTTGTCTACAAGGAAAAGATGGTACAGAGAGGTCACAACTTCGCTATCGTAGACGAGGTGGACTCTATCCTTATCGACGAGGCGAGAACTCCCCTTATCATTTCGGGTCAGGGCTCGAAGTCAACCGACCTTTACGCTATGGCTGACAAGCTTGTCAGAACTATGCGCCGTCACGTTATCAAGGAGGTAGACCAGAAGCAGGACCTTGATACCTACGAGGAGGACTATATCGTAGACGAGAAGGCGAGAACCGCCGTTCTCACACAGCACGGTATAGACAAGGCGGAGAAATTCTTCGGCATTGAGAACCTTTCCGACCCTGCTAATACAAGCATTTATCACCACGTTAATATCGCTATCAAGGCCCATGGCGTTATGAAGTCAGACGTGGATTACATCGTCAAGGACGACAGCGTAATAATAGTTGACAGCTTCACGGGCCGTCTTATGCCCGGACGCCGCTATAACGACGGCTTGCACCAGGCTATCGAGGCGAAGGAAAACGTAAAGATACAGAGAGAGTCGCGCACTATTGCGACTATAACCTTCCAGAACTACTTCCGTATGTATAAGAAGCTCTCGGGTATGACGGGTACGGCGCTCACCGAGGAGGACGAGTTCAAGCAGATTTACGCACTTGACGTTGTTGAGGTGCCTACGAATAAGCCTATGATAAGGCTTGACCAGAACGATGCGGTGTACCGCACCTACCGTGGCAAGGTGCTTGCGATAGTTGAGCAGATTAAGGCGTGCCGCGAGAAGGGTCAGCCCGTGCTTGTGGGTACCGTTTCCATTGACAAATCCGAGGAGCTTTCTCACGTGCTGAAGAGAAACGGAATTCCCCATACGGTTCTTAACGCAAAGCACCACGAGAAGGAGGCGGAGATTGTCGCTCAGGCAGGTAAGTTCGGCAGCGTTACCATTTCCACCAATATGGCAGGACGAGGCACTGATATTATGCTCGGTGGAAACCCCGAGTTTATGGCGAAGAAGGATTTGCGCCGTGAGGGCTATGACGAGGGACTTATTGCTATGGCTACAAGCTCTGCGCCCTCCGAGGACGAGGCGGTCAACGAGATACGAGCAAGATACAGAGAGCTGTACTCGAAGCACCGTGCTGATATTGAGCCCGAGGCAAAGAGGGTACGCGAGGCGGGCGGTCTTTTCATACTCGGTACTGAAAGACACGAGAGCCGACGTATAGATAACCAGCTGAGAGGTCGAAGCGGACGTCAGGGCGACCCCGGTGAATCCAGATTCTATCTTTCCCTTGAGGACGACCTGATGCGTCTGTTCGGCTCGGACAGAATTGCAGGTCTTTGCGAGAAGCTGGGACTTGACGAGACAACGCCTATTGACGCGAAGATACTCTCCGGCTCTATTGAGTCTGCGCAGAAGCGCATTGAGGATAACAACTTCAACAGAAGAAAGAACGTCCTCACCTACGACGACGTTATGAACCAGCAGAGAAACGTCATATACAATCAGCGCTCCGAGGTTCTGATGGGTGACAATATCAGCGAGAAGATTATCTCTATGATTACCCAATCCGTCAGTGAAACCTTTGATTTCTGCTTCGGTGTTGACACTCCCGAAAACTGGAAGTTCGACGAATTCAGAAACCATTACCTCGGCTTGCTTACGGATAAGGAAAACTTTGAATATACCCCCGAGGAGCTTGCGGAGATTGATAAGGAAGCCTGGCGCGAGGAGCTTATCGAGAGAGCTCTTGAAATATACCGCTCAAAGGATGAGCTGTTCAGATGTGTTGAAGGCGCGCCCGAGAACGCTATGCGCGAGGTGGAGAAGGTTATCCTGCTCCAGAACGTAGACAAAAAGTGGATGGACCACCTGGAGGCTATGGACGACCTCAAGGAGTCCGTCGGACTTAACTCCTACGCCCAGCGCGACCCCGTTGCTATATACAGACTCGAGGGCGCTGATATGTTCGACCAGATGGTTGACGATATCAAGGAGGATACCGTCCGTCAAATTCTCGCCGTACAGCCGAGACCTAAGGCAACCGAGAGAGTACAGGTGGCAAAGCCTACCTCCGAGGGCTTCGGCGGTGACAAGTCTATCGTTCGTAAGCCCGTAGTCAAGGCGGTGAAGGTTGGAAGAAATGACCCCTGCCCTTGCGGAAGCGGCAAAAAATACAAGAAGTGCTGCGGTATGAACGAGGCCGCAACCAAGGACTGATATGGGATTTGGAACTTTACTATTCGGCTACTTCCTCATTCTTAATCTGAACTTCAGATTTACCGATGCCGTAGCCGCGGTAATAATGCTTTACGCGCTCTATAAGCTGTCGGTTGTAAACCGCAATTTTAAGCTGGCAGCTATAGGCGCTGCGGTCTTTACGGCAATAGGGGTTTATGAGCTGGTCGTGGTGGCACTTGAGATGTTCGGGGTTACCGCACCAGAGCTTTTGAACACCGTTTCTGTTCTGGTAAGATACCTTACGGTAGGCGTGACAAGCACGCTGATGCTGCTGGGTATGAGAGACGTTTCAAGCTTCGTTGGGCTACTTGAGCTTTCAAGAAAATGCTCGAGGCTCGCCTTCGCCACGGTAATAGTTCACGCCTATTATATGCTTATGGAGCTTGACGTGCTTGGATTGATTTTGCCTGCGGCGGCTCTTAAGGTTATGATACTTCTGGCGCTTGTTTCTATGTTCGCAACGGTCATACTTAACCTTACGGCTATTTTCGGCTGTTACTCAAAAATCTGTATGCCCGAAAGCGAAAAATACGACGCCCAAGAGAAAAGGTCTAAGTTTGAATTTGTGAATAAATTCCGCGAGCATCAAGATGAAAAGCAGCGCGAATATGCGGAATATAAATTGGAAAAATACAAGAAAAAGGCTGAAAAAGCCAAGCAGAAAAAGAATTTAAAAGATGAAAACGCTAACAAACAATAAAGGCAGAGCCGCGGGACTCGGGGTGCTTTTGCCCCTTTGCGCTGTGTTTTTCTCTAACCCTACGGTAAGGCTTGTAGATATTCTCCCCGACTTTATTGCCTGCTTCGTTATTGCCGCATTCCTTGGTCACGCGGCGGCGAGGGCTCCCTTTTTTGCCGAGGCGAGAGAGGGCTTTATAAAGCTCGGGATTGTCTCACTCTGTAAAATCCCCGCCTTCGTTATAGAAAATTCCGTAAGGGCGGGTAACGTTTCGGATTTTGATATAACTGTTCTTTTGACCTTCAGCTTCTCTGTAATAGAGGGAATACTGTTCTTCGGTATTATTAAGGACCTGTTTTCCGCCCTCTTTTACCTCGGTGAGCGAAGTGATATGAGCGTTCTTCTTACCCCCTTCCCTATTTCCAAAAGGAAGGGCTCGAGGGTTATGTCGGTTGAGAGACTTCGCGCGCTTTCGCTTTTCTGTGTATTCTTAAGACTTGCGGCCGGCGCTTTGCCCGAATTTCTCCTTTTAACCAGGACCACAGACAGCGGAGCCCACGTTCTGAATATCAGAGCCTACTACCCTTACGCCGTGGTGCTTGCGGTTATTCTTTCGCTTATTGGCGGTATAATTTTCGCTAAAAGGTGGTGCGCGTATATTCGCGCATTAAGAGCTGAGGGCGGTTTTTTTGAGGCACTGGACGGGTTGGTTGACCCTTCGGCTGTTCCCGAGCTTGAAAGAAAGCTTTATCTTTCGAGGCTTTCATTCAGCTTAAATTTACTTATTTTTTCGACGGTATTTATTTTCTCCCTGCGGTTTGATAACCTATCGGGTGTAAATCTTATACCTACCTTCGGGCTTGGACTTTTTATGACAGTCGCGGCACTTAGGCTTGTCGGAAGGTCGAAGCTTGGATACGCCTGCCTCATATCGGGTATTTTATATTCCGCCGTTGCTTTTCTTGCACAGCTCGCGGAATTTAATTTCCTCAATAAGTACACTCTTGAGATGCTGGCAAGGGACGAGGGGCTCACTTTGAAATATTTACCGACGGTTATACTTGAGGGGGTGAGCATTATTCCCTTCCTTGTCCTTACTTCACTCGTTGCCGCCTCACTTTATAAGCTTTTGTGCGAGCGCAGGATTACTGACGGTGGGGAGGATGATATATATTTAAAATCCCGCCGACGTTCAATGGCTGTAAGATGCTGTCTTTGGGTTGGAATTGGCGCTATGTGCGCCTTGAGCCGCTTTTTTGATTTACTCTTTAATCTCTACTCCGATATTACTATAGTATCGAGGGAGGACGGTATTGGCGGTATGGACTTCGGTAACGTTACACTCTCTCTTGTGCCGTGGTTCGGAACGCTTGTGTTTGCTTTGTCCGTCCTATACGTAGGATATACCGTATATCTCGCCTCCAAAATCAAGGAGGATAGGGAGCTATACGAGAAGTAAGAAATAACTGTCTTTCGAAAATTTTTCGTTGAATTATTTTCGCCAAGGCGGATTGTATGTGATATACTGTTGACGTGAGTTTTCTCTTGCACAATGCAAGATATTATGTAACTTAAGGGTATCCATATGAAAAATGCAAAATTGAAGGGGTCTATAACTGAGGGACCAATATTTTCAAAGCTCTTTTTCTTCACCGTTCCCATTATTTTAAGCGGTCTGCTCCAGGTCGCCTACAATATGGCGGACAATATCGTTGTCGGTAGATTTTCCGGAGACGAGCTTGCCCTTGCGGCTGTTGGCTCTACGGCATCTCTTACCACGCTTATAGTTAACTTTCTTATGGGATTTGCGACCGGGTCCGGTGTTGTAATAGCTCAGGCATTCGGTGCGGGTGACAAGGGAAGGACGTCACGTTCCATTTATACCGCTATCGGATTATCCTTTGTAGGAGGAGTTATTTTTGCGGTGGCGGCGTTAGCTTTATCCTCTCCCTTGCTTACTCTGATGAAAACCAAGTCGGACGTTTTTGATAAGGCGCTGCTCTACTTCAGAATAATATGCGTAGGTATCCCCGCAAGCACGGTATATAACTTCGGAAGTGCGTCGCTGCGCGCTCTCGGCAACTCAAAAACACCGCTTTATATTTTATCGCTTTCTGGACTTTTGAACGTTATTCTCAATCTGTTCTTCGTCATAGTTTGCGGTATGAGCGTTGACGGTGTTGCTACTGCTACGGTAGTTTCTCAATACTTATCGGCTGTTGCCGTTCTACTGATTTTGTTCAAATCAAGTGTCGGTGAGATTAATCTTGATTACAGGAAAATCAAGATTGAGGCGGGAATTTTCGCAAGTATTACAAAGATCGGGCTCCCTGCAGGAATACAGTCGGCGCTTTTCAGCATTGCGAACATTTTCCTTACCAGCGCGACCAACACCCTCTCCACACTTGAGGTGTCCGCTAAAACCATAGCCTTCAATATCGACGGACTCGTATACACCGCGATGGACGGTTATCTTCACTCATCGATGACCTTCGTAGGTCAGAACTACGGCGCAAGGAAGATTGAGAGAATTAAAAAATCAATTCTCTACGCCATAATTCAAGTTGCTACGGTCGGTATCGTTTTAGGTCAGCTTATTACTCTGTTTTGCCCCGAGATTGTCTCGCTGTACATAAATCCGTCAGACCCCAATTTTGAGGCTGTGTCCTCCTATGCCGTTGAACTTTCGCGGTTTATTCTGTCGGTTTACTTTATGTGTGGAATTATGAATACTCTCTCCGGCTCTCTGAGAGGACTCGGAAGGTCTGTGATACCTATGGTAATAGGTATTTTCTCCAGCTGTGTTATCAGGCTTATCTGGATATATGGATTCTTTTTCCCATTCGAGAAATTCCACTCGCTTGTAGGCCTTTTCTACTGCTATCCTATAAGCTGGATTTTCGCTATACTTGCCCTTGTGATTTCGCTTCTCGCAGTATGGAAGCCTGTTAAAAGGAAGCTTGCGGAAGCTACCTATGAGTAAAATGGCGGAGGATTTTGTCCGTTTGTTCCGATATGCAGCCTTCGTTCCATATTGGTATATAGCAAGCCTTTTTAGAACCGTATAAACGTATCATATAGCTTTATAAATAAAACATATAAAGAATTTGTGCAAAATCATATAAAATTTTTTTGCTAAACTATATAAAAAACAAAAAGGATTTGGTTTATCGCCAAATCCTTTTTGTTATATGTACGTCGCGGGTATTCGCAAGCAATACATATCGGAAAGGTAATTTCCGTCAAGCGAGAATTACTCTGCGCTTGCTGCCTTCTTTGCTGCGAAGCACTCGCTGCAGTAAACAGCTTTACCTTCGGTGGGCTTGAAGGGCACCTGGCACTCCTTACCGCACTCTACGCAGACTGCATCGAACATCTCTCTTGCACCCTTCTGCGCATTCTTCTTAGCGGCACGGCACTCCTTGCATCTGGAGGGCTTGTTCTCAAAGCCTCTCTGTGCATAGAACTCCTGCTCACCTGCGGTGAACACGAACTCATTGCCACAATCTCTGCACTTCAATGTCTCGTCCTGGTACATCTTGTTTCTCTCCCTTAATAGGTTATAAATATTTGCCCTGAGACGGATTCCAACCGACGCCTTTGTAAAACCAACGCTCTCCCTTAAGCTACCTTGGGCATATTAACTTAGTGTGTCTCCCCGTCCTTTGAAAGACGCGTGCGAAGCCTTTTGAAGATACGCCACTTGGCGTTATCAACCGACTTGGGAGTTCTGCCGAGTGCCTCGGCAATTGCTGACGTTTTATAGCCCTGGATGTGGTACATAAGTATCGTGTACTCAAGCTCCGAGAGCAAATCTCTGGCATCGCGAAGGACGCGCTCTACGGTGTCACGTGCAACGAGTCCCGTGTCTATCTCGCCATCGTCGGGCAAGGTGTCAACGTCAAGCTCGCACACCTCACACAAAGCCTCCTCGCGGCGGAGAAGGTCAACAAATCTGTTATGAATACAAATTCGGGCATAAAGTCCAAAGGTGACCTTACTTTGACTAAGGTCATAACGCATAGCCGCTGAATGTAAAGCAATATAAGCCTCAGCCATAAGCTCCTCTTTATCAAGTGACGAGTCGGAAAAGGATGAGACGATGCTATTCAACATAGGCTTATATCTTTCGATGACCTCAGCGAAGGCTGCGTCATCGCGCTCCCTAAGACGGGCTATAAGCTCCTCGAGGGTTAATTTCTCATAACAGTTCATTTCTAAAAACTACCATTTACAAATTATATTATAACTTTATATTCATTTTTTGTCAAGACTTTTGTTTAAAAAAATCAACAATTATTAAAAAATTTGTATAATATTCCCGAATTTTGACTTTCGTTTTTTGTTAAAACTGCCAAAACCGTAAAGTTATTCCTTTTGTTTTCTACATTTTGATAAGGCTCAAGACGCAGGTGTCAATGGGAGATATATTCAAGTCTGCCCGTGGCGGAGAACAATACTCCTCTGTAGACGGCGTCAGGCTTAGCCTCGTAGTTGCGCTTAATCTGCTCTGCCTCCTCTTGGGAATTCACGACGAGGGAGGTTTTCATAATCTCGCCGTAGGGGTCGTATGCCTCCATGGTTACGCGATACTTTTTGCTCTCGGTAACCTCAATATAGGATTTGATAGACGCGCCTCTTTTGGCAAGAGAAATATGCTTTATAGCAGACTTTAGGCTCTGCTCTCTGAGGTTTCTGTCGAGGCTGTCGTAAAGCTCGGCGGCAACCTCCCTGCCCTTGTCGGCTATCATATAGAATTTCTCATTATCTATTTCGTCAAAGAGAAGATGACCCGAGTCGGCAAGCTCGCGCAGGCACTGCTCGTAGTCGAGGGATATATCGTCGGTATTTTCCTCTATAATCGCAAGGACGGTTGACTGCTCCACGGGATAACGAATGTTATCAAGGAGGAAAAGAAGGAATACCTTAAGGTCGGCTGTGGTCACAAGACCTGCTTGCTGATATTTTTTCATAGTTTTTTCCTTTTTATATTAATTGGCTTATATTCGTATTTATGAATATTGCTCCGAAATATGGCAACAATTTCTTCGAGGAGCCTTGGCTCTTCAAAGTACGTATTCAGGAGGAGTGAATGTTCTTTAACGAGAAAAATCCCACGGACAGCTTCCCTTACACCGACCTCGCTTGCGAGAGAAGGCGAGCTGACAGAAGTGTAACGGGTGTGGACTATAAGAGGGAAAGCTCTCTCGGAGGTGAGTGGGAGAGGATAAAGATTACCTCTCGCGAGGGGGCGGACAGCATAGGCAGACCTATGGGCATTTATGATACTCTCATAACCGACAGAATGGACCTTATGGACCTTGAGGCTGTTGACGATGCAG
>JAFUPM010000062.1 GCA_017481225.1 Clostridia bacterium | reverse complement strand
GACATCCCGTTCACCTACTACAATACCTACTACACCCACCGTCACAACGAAGAAAACCGTCCGCCGGAACCGGTTACACCCGAAACCGTTCTCCAGTGGAAACGCCAGTGTGAAGTCGAAATCGCCAAGCGCGGCTTACAGTTCCACGACATGGGTCACGGCTGGACCGCAGAGCCCTTCGGAATCTCCTCTGCCGACGGTTGGAAATCGGATGAAAGCAATCCCGTTCCCGAAGAGATGCGCAAGTACCTCGCCCAATTGGACGGCAAGCGCGCACTTTACAAGGGGGTGGCATTGAACACGCAGTTCTGTATGTCTAATCCCAGGGCAAGACGCCTTTTCGTAAACTACGTAGCGGACTATGACGAGAGCCACTCCAATACCGAATATCTCCACCTGTGGCTTGCTGACGATAACAACAACCACTGCGAGTGCGATGCCTGCGCCGAGCGCTCCTCCCAGGATTGGTATATGATACTTCTCAACGAGGTGGACAGAGAGCTTACACGCCGCGGCTGTGATGTGAAAATCGTCTACATAGTCTATGAGGACACCACCTGGCCGCCCTTCACCGAGAAGCTCGATAACCCTGACCGCTTCCTTATGATGATAGCGCCTATCTGGAGAGATTATACGAAGAGCGAAACTAAAGCAGACCCCTCCGTCAAAATGCGCCCCTACGTCAAAAATCAGTTGGTTATGGCGAAGTCTCTCGAGGAGTTTATGCTCTATGTCAACGAGTGGAAGAAGATTTGGAAAAGGGACATCTTTTCCTTTGAATATCACTTCTGGAAGCACCATCAGTTCGACCTTTCGGGCTTGCAGATTGCAAGAAGGCTTCACGAGGACGCAAGAGCATATCTTGCAGAGGGCGTTCGCGGTATCGTGCAGTGCGGCTCGCAGAGAGGATTTTTCCCCAACGGATTTGCCTTCTACACTCACGCGCGCTCTATGTTTGACGTTAAAACTCCCTTTGAGGAGCTTATCTCGCAATACTATAAAGCGGCGTACGGTGAGGGCTGGGAGGACTTCCTCCGCGTCCTCAATAAGATGGCTTCTCTGGTACCCTACGAGTATATGTCGCTGGACCACGCGAACAGACGTCCGAACGCTATGTACTCGCCCGAAATGAAGGAAAGAATTGACACGCTCCCCCACATAGCCGCAGAGCTTCGCGAGCTTGTAAGGTCTCGGTATAATTCGGACGTGAGAGTCGAGACGGTGTCCGTAAGGCTTCTTGAACGGTACGCGGGATACATTGAGCTACTTGCAGAGGCGCTTTCACATAAGTGCGTCGGTGACGACGAGGGCGCGCTTGCCTCTTATGAGAAAATTCTCGTTTATCTCGGAGAGAGTGAACGGGAATGTGAGCTTTACGACGACCATTTGCAGAAAACAGGCTTCATAGGTCAGATATTAAAGCTCAAGCCAAAATCTGAGGTAAGCAACGCAAACGGAGACTAATCTCTCGTATTAACAAGTTCTATAATTAGGAGATAATTATGTATACAGTATTAGCTATAACCTGCCATCCCGACGATATGGAGATTACCTGCGCCGGCACACTTCTGAAATGCAAGGAACGAGGGGACCGTGTGGTGGTTTGCCACCTTTCCTCAGGCTCCCTTGGTCACGTCATAATTCCCCCTGAGGAGCTTATTCCTATGAGGGCGAATGAGGCGAAAAGAAGCGCCGAGATGGGCGGATTTGAGGTTATGTGGGGCGGCTTCCACGACCTCGACATATATGACAACAACAAGGAGGCGCGGGATAAGGTTGTGGAGATAATTAAGACGGTTAAGCCCGATTTTATAATTACTCACGACCCAAATGATTATATGCCCGACCATACAGCCGTGTCAAGGCTCGTCTTTGACGCAAGCTTTGCCGCAACGCTTCCAAACTATCCCTCGAAGGCAGAGGGAGCAGCGAAGCTCGTTCCTATCTATTATATTGACACCTATGCAGGAGTCAACTTCCACCCTACAGAGTACGTTGATATCTCCGACTTTATGGAGAAAAAGCTTGAGATGCTTGAGTGCCACGAGTCGCAGATTGTATGGATGCGCGACCACGATAATATAGACTTCCCGGCTATGGTGAGAACCTGCTCGCGTTACCGCGGATATCAGTGCGGCACAGAGTATGCCGAGGCGTTCCGCCAGTGTGAGGTCTGCTTAAAGCTCACTACGAAAAGATACCTTCCTTAATTAGATTTTCTTGAAATTATAACGAAAAACAGCAGCAACCTAAAACGCCAAATAGGAATTGTAATTTCCTAAAATGGAAAGGATAGTTTACATATTATGACGAAATGGTGTATAATCAGTGCAGGCGGAATTGCTGACAGACGGTTTATCCCTGCGCTAAATGATGATGAAGAAAATCTCGTTGTCGCTATTATGGAGCGAGTGCGAGAGCGCGCTTTGGAGCTTGAGGAAAAGTGGGGTGTCAAGTGCTACACCGACGAGGAGGAAATGCTTCGCTCCACCGATGCCGACGCCGTTTATATCGGCAGTCCCGTAGCCTGCCACAAAAGGCAGATTGAGCTGGCGTTTAAATACGGCAAGCACGTTTTTGTAGAAAAGCCCTTGGCCTTGTGTGGCGATGAGGCGGAGGAGCTTCTCACTTTGGCGAAGGCAAAAAAGCTTCAGCTCACCGTAGGCTATATGATGAAGTATCATAACCTTCACGTTCTGGCGAGGGATATAATAGCCGACGGAGGTATAGGAGAGGTCAACACGGTCCGTGCCTCTCTCGGCTGCTGGTATCCCGAAATTGAGGGAGCCTGGCGGCAAGACCCGACCCTTAGCGGCGGAGGTGCTGTAATGGACCTTGCAGTTCACTGTATAGAGCTTCTCGAGTACCTTCTCGACGAGGAAATATGCGAGGTGAAAAGCTTCATTTCTACAGGGACCTTTTCCTACGAGGTGGAGGATGGCGCCGTTATCATCTTCCGCACTAAGGGAGGTGTTCTCGGTCATATTGACGTAAGCTTTAACGTTCCCGATGCCGCGACGCCCTCAAAGCTCGAGCTGTACGGAAGCGAGGGCAGCCTGGTAGCCTACGGCACACTTGGTCAGACGGAGGACGGAACCCTCTCCTACGTTCACTCGCCCGGCGGTAATTACAATGCGTCAAGAGAGGCGACTTACGTTGACTGTGAAACGTTCCTAGCCGAGGGAAAGGATATATATTTAAGACAGGTGCGCGACTTTAACCGCATACTGAAGCTTGGTATTCCCGAGTACGGCTGGACCGAAAGGGCAGTGCAGGTACAAAGGGTTGTTGATATGATTTACCGCGACGCGCGTTGACACTTTCACGAATTGAACAATAATTGAAAGGATATAAACTATGAACTTCAACGATACGGTAAAAGGCTCAGCCCTCGAGGGCTTCTATCCCCGCGGCTGGGATTTTGACAAAATCGACGCTTGCGTTGGCGAGCCCGAGACAATTCTCGAAAGGCAGTCCTTCTGGAACAAGGGCTTCACGCCCGTGAGATGCGAGAGCCTCGGCGAGTTCGAGACCTATATGGGTCACGAGATAGCTATGCAGATAAAGCTTGCGAAGGAAAGGGGCGAAAAGATAGCCTTCATTCTTCCCGTAGGACCTATGGGTATGTACAAATGGGTAGTCTACTTTATAAAGGCTTGGGGTATCAAGTGCGACCACGTTTACACCTTCAATATGGACGAGTGGGCAGACGGTGAGGGCAACACTCTCGAGCCTACCAATCCCGGCTCCTTCCAGTACGCAATGGAGAACGCGCTCTTCAACCCTCTCGGTGAGCTTACCGTCCCTCCCGAGCAGCGCAACTTCGCAACCAAATCCAATCTTCCTACATACCCCGAGAAAATTTCCGCGCTTAAGGCTACGGGCGCAAAGCTTGTCCTCGTCTACGGTATCGGCAGAATGTGCCATATCGCATTCTGGGAGCCTACCTTTGCACAGGATTATGCATCGGCAGCTGAGTGGGAGAAGGCACCCTACAGAATAGGCGCGAAAATTCACCCCCTCACCGTAGAGCAGAACGCTCTCACAAGCTTTAAGTCAAGGACCACTCTCGTTCCCTGCCGCGCAAACACCATAGGCCCAGGTATATTCCTTCAGGCGGACTATGCTATCGGTGGCGCGGACGGCACCCTTGGCAGAGGTATGCAGTGGCAGGGTCTCTCCCTTTGGATGACTCTCCGTCACGGTACTACCCCTTGGATAACCTCCTCCTATATTCCCACCCTTCCGGGCAGACTCTTCTTCCTTTCCGAGCTTGCAGGTCCCCTTATGGCGGAGTGTAACTAATGGGGAAGGGAATAGCTTTTGCAGGCACCATAGTCCACGACAGAATATACGGCATTAACGAGTACCCGTCTTTGGGAAGCTTAACTAGAATTACCGAGGTCGAGAACTCCGTCGGCGGACTTGTACCTAACTGTGCCGTAGATATGAAAAAACTCCGTAAGTCGGTACCCGTGTATGCTTTAGGCAGGGTCGGAGACGATGCGAGCGGGGATTTTTGTCTTGGCACGATGGAAAAATTCGGCGTAGATACATCTATGGTTTCGCGCCACAAGGACGCCCTCACGGGATTTACTAACGTTATGAGTATCTTTGGCGGTCAGCGCACCTTCTTCACCTACTCTGGAGCCAACGACGAGTTCTCCTACGACGATATACCTTGGGATACTCTTTCGGTTGATTTTCTGCACCTCGGATACTTCCTTTTGCTTGAAAAAGTTGACACGGGTGAGGGCTTACGCATACTTAAGGAGGCGAAAGCCAGAGGTATTAAAACCTCAATTGACCTTGTCAGCGAGAGTGCCGAGAAGTATCAGGCTGTTTTGCCCTGCTTACCCTACGTCGATAACATTATCGTAAACGAGCTTGAGGCAGGCGCTCTTACAGGCATCACTCCCACAGAGGATAACCTTCGGAGCCTTGCAGAGAAGCTTCTTTCCCTTGGTGTTCGGGAGCGCGTAATTATCCACTCCCCGACCCTTGGCGTTTTAGCTGGCTCAAGCGGTATTACCTCCCTTCCGTCCTATAAGCTGCCCGAGGGCTTCATCAAGGGAACGGCAGGAGCAGGGGACGCCTTCTGCACCGGTGCGCTCCTGGCTATATACGAGGGCAGAGAGGACTTGGAAATTCTCGAATTTGCGACACTTGCCGCCACCTCCAGCCTGAGAAAATCGGGTGCTACGGAGTCGGTTGAGGATATTGACCTTCTTCGCGAGAAATTTTCCTTACTTGAGAGAAGATAAGGACGCTTAGGAGTCGGTTTTGGGCGGTAATTACCACCGCGGTAAGCTTTCCTGTTTGAGGGAAGCTGAATGTAGCTTTGACTAACCAAACGTCCTAAGCTTGTCGAGGTACGGTTACCCCTCTGAGAAGAGAATTGTCTGTAATTTGAAATTTATTTTGGAGATTTAATATGCTTGTTAACTTAACAGAAATACTTAAGATTGCCGAGAGAGACGGCACAGCTATCGGTATGTTTAATGCCACGGGCTTTGATAGCCTCCAGGCAATAATAAGCGCTGCCGAGGAATTGGGTCAGCCCGTTATCATAGCTCACGCGGAGGTGCATAACGTTTATAACGATATCTCTCTTGTAGGACCCGCTATGATTGCTATGGCGAAGGAGGCAAAGGTTCCCGTTTGCGTTCACCTCGACCACGGCACCTCCCTTGAAATGATTTATCGCGCATTGCGCCTAGGCTTCACCTCGGTAATGATAGATGCATCTGCGCTTCCCTTTGAGGAGAATTTGAGGCTTACAACCGAGGTGACCCGAATATCTCACGCTATGGGAGTCAGCGTAGAGGCAGAGCTTGGCAGACTTGTAACAGGCGAGACGGGAGAGAAAAATTCTGGTATGACCCTCTCGGCTGAGGATTATTATACCGACCCGAAGGAGGCGGAGGAGTTCTGCCGTATCACGGGAGTTGATGCTCTGGCTATTGCCTTCGGCACATCTCACGGCTTCTACAGTGCAGAGCCGAAGCTCAGCTTCGACGTAATAAAGAACGTAGCCGAAGCGACGAAACTTCCCCTTGTTATGCACGGCGGTAGCGGTGTTTCGGAGGAGGGCTATAAGGAAGCTATAAAGTGCGGTATTAGGAAAATTAACTACTACTCCTATATGTCCAAGGCAGGCTACGAGGCAGCGAAAAAGGTAATAGAAGAGGGCAAAACCAAGTACCTCCACGACGTAGAGTTCGCGGCAATGCAGGCAATGCGCGAGGACGTGAAGCGCGCAATTAAAATTTTCTCGACAAAGTAAGGCTACGTGTTCCGGAAATTAAAAAAATCCCGAAGTGTTAACTACCCTTTCGGGTCGGTAGGAAGCTTTTTCGGAAGCCGTTTTACAAAAGATGCTTTAATGCTTCAAACTGAACTACCCGAAGTGTTAACTATCCTTTTGGGTCGGTAGGAAGCTTTTTCGAAAGCCGCTTTACAAAAGAAACTTTACTCCTTTAAACTGATTTTTAATAAATAAACCGGGTGAGAGGCGCTATGTGACTTACGCTGCTCACTCGGTTTTACTAATGCCAATTTACAATTTGTTCATAACTTGAAAACTAAATATAAATGAATAAATGATACAATAATCAATAAAGTGGAAAGCTGTGTAGAAATCTTCGAAGGGAGCAGATAAAATGGTAAAAATTCTGGTGGCAGAGGATGACCGCGACCTTAACCGCATAGTAAGCGCGGCGCTGAGAGGCGCAGGATACGAGGTATGCTCTGTAGGCGACGGACTTGAAGCACTGGAGAAAATGGAGAACGAAAGATTTGATATGCTCCTCTCCGATATAATGATGCCCAAAATGGACGGCTACGAGCTTGCAGAATCTATACGGACAACCGACAGGGAAATGCCGATAATCTTTATGACGGCGAAGGAGGATAAGGCATCGAAACTTGCGGGGTACGGCGTCGGAATAGACGATTACGTTACCAAGCCCTTTGATATCGACCTTCTCCTTGTGAAAATCTCCGCCATACTCAGAAGAGTGAAAATTGAATGTGAGAGGGAGATTACAGTCGGTAACTTCACCATTAACTCCGACGAACGCTCAGCCACGGTAGGAGGTGTGGAAATACCCTTGACCGTCAGGGAATTTGATATACTCTTTAAGCTTCTCTCCTATCCGAAAAAGACCTTCACACGCTCTGCTCTGATGGAGGAGTTCTGGGATTACGATTCCTCCGCAACCTCCAGAACCGTTGACGTATATATGGTAAAGCTGCGCGATAAAACATCGGGCTGTGACGGATTTGAAATACAGACAGTCCACGGACTTGGCTATAAATTGGTGCTGAAATGAAAACAAAAGGTTACAAAAACAGCGGTTTTTCCTACGCGGGAGCAATAATCTTTTTCGTTACTATAGCTCTGCTTATGCAGATTGCAATACTAGTTTACGATTACATTCGGGAAAGAACCGACAATAACGTTCTTATAGCTATTCTCATTCTTATTGTGATAATTATTCTATCGGGTGTATGCACTCTTATCGACTACCTCAGAAGGCGTGCCACCGTCGAAAAGCCCGTAGAGAGGATACTCTTTGCTACCGAGAGAATTGCAAGCGGCGACTTTGATACAAGGATTGAGATAGCCAACACCTATGATAAATATAACGGCTACGACCTTATATCCGAGAACCTTAATATTATGGCGGCTGAGCTTTCGAGAAGCGAGATTTTAAAGAACGACTTCGTCTCTAACGTCTCCCACGAGCTGAAAACTCCCATTGCCGTAATTTCGGGCTATGCCGATGCCCTGCGCGACCAAACACTCCCACCCGAGGAAAGGGAGAAAATAGCCGAGGCACTCTCCAGAGCCGCGAAAAGGCTCTCCGCGCTGGTTTCAAACATTCTGAAGCTTACAAAGCTTGAAAACCAGGAAACACGACCCGAGCTTGAACGCTTCAACCTCACCTCAATGCTTGGGGAGGTTATTCTCGGATACGAGTCCGTGATTGAAAATAAGGGGCTCGCCCTTGAATGTGACCTTGACGACGTATATATTACCTCTTCCCCCTCACTTCTTGAGCTTGTATTCCACAACCTTATCTCAAACGCTATAAAGTTTACCGACAAAGGAACGGTTTCGATATCGCTAAAGCGCACAGATGACCGCGTATCCGTACAAATTTCGGACACAGGGTGCGGTATGTCAAGGGACGTCGGTATGAAAATTTTCGAGAAATTCTATCAGGGCGACACCTCTCACGCGGGCGAGGGCAACGGACTTGGACTTGCTCTTGTCAGACGTGTCATTGATATTCTCGGCGGCGAGATAACCGTAAGCAGCGAGCTTTCTCGCGGAAGCACGTTCACCGTTACCATAGAGGACGCACAATGAAGGATAAGATAATTAAAGTTTACGAAAAGCTGAAAAGCCCCACCCCGTGTATCGTTTTTCTCACGTATCTATTTGCGCTTGCGTTCATTTCGCTTGCGCTCGCTATGCTCTTTGTTGACTACGTGGGAACGGCGCTCGAGATTTTGGCGTATTGCTCCTTCGCTTTTGCTGCGCTGTCACTTGCATACGCCGTCTACGTTACGGTGCTGGTTGCTCCGGGACTTGTAGGTCGGACTATCAAATTTTTGGACAGTAAGCCCTTGACAAATCGCCTTATACGCAACTTTGGCTTCCGCACAGTCGTTACAGCCTCTGTGAGCTTTCTTCTGGGCATCGCCTATTCTCTCACCAACGCCTACCTCGGTATAACCGAGCGTTCCATATGGTTCGGCGCTCTTGCGGCTTACTATATTCTTATTGCCGTTATGCGCGGAGGACTGCTCATTTATCACAGAAGGCGAGGCAGCTTTGAGTCCGAAGAGCTTACCCGTGCTAAAAATTACCGCAAAACAGGCGCTCTTCTTTTGCTTATGAACACAGCACTTTCATCGGCTATAGCGCAGATGATATTCGATGACAGAACCTTCGAATATAAGGATTGGTTTATCTTTGCCTTTGCCGCGTACGCTTTCTATAAGATTGCAATGTCCATTCGCAACTTCATTATGGCTCGCAGGCAGGACAACCTCACCGTTATGGCTATAAGGGATATTAACCTTGTGGACAGCGCAGTATCCATACTTGCGCTGCAGACAGCTCTTCTTCATACCTTCACTACCCCCGAGGCAGCTGTTAATATCTCGCTTTTCAACACTCTCACAGGCTCGGCTGTCAGCATATTCTCTATAACAATAAGTATCCTTATGATACGTAAAGGAAATAAACTTGTAAAGGAAATAAAGAAAACTAATGCAGGATAACAACAAATTTGATTTTACCTACTCTGCTCCCACCGAAAGAGAGCGCAGAGAGATAGAGAGTATTCGCCGCCAGTACGTCGCGCGTGAGCCCTCACCTATGGGAGCGTCAGAACGTATAAGAGAGCTCCACGGGCGCGTGGTAGGCGTTGCGACAAGTGTTTCTTTGGTCTTTGGCATCATTGGAATTCTGGTGTTTGGATTTGGTATGGCGCTCGCTCTCGAGTGGGCAAAGTACGTTTGGGGAGTTGCCTTCGGTGCCGTCGGCGCTGTGCTTATGCTCCTTGCATATCCCGTATATCTGCGCGTACTTAATAAAATGAAGAAAAAACACAGCGAGGAAATTCTGAGACTCTCGGATACGCTTCTCGGCGGCAGAGGCGAATAAACGAATATACTCACCCCATCTGTCCTAAGGACGGGTGGGGATTTTTTGTAGAAGGCGGAGAGCGTTTTTTGAAAACAGAAAGTATTTTTGAGGAAAAAGAAATGATTTTTGATGAAAGCGGAGAGCAAGGCTTTCTATTTCACTATAATAATTTCGGCTATTACTTAATAGTATTTCGGCTATTTCTCTAATAAAAATACGGTTTTTCCTTGGAAAAAGTGAGCTTTTACGAAACTTTAACAAAAGAAATACAAAATGAAAAACTCATTTTGACTTTTCGTAAACACAGAAGGCGTAGAATATAAGTGTAAATAAGAAACCGAAAAGGAGTAAAGACATGAACACAAAAGAGATTAAGACGGTAGAGAAAATCCGCGCACAGTATGAGGAGTATGAAATGACAAAGCTCGACGAGCTTAAGGCGCTTCACAGAGAGGTAAAAAGACCTGCTGACGTATTCGCTTACGTATTCGGCATCATAGGCGCTCTGGTGCTTGGAGGCGGTATGTGCCTTGCAATGCCCGAGGTAGTTGAGGGATATATGCCCCTCGGTATTGCCATAGGAGTAGTAGGCATCGTTATGGTAAGCATAAATTACCTTATCCACAAGTCCTATCTCAGAGCGAGAAAGCACAAATATTCCGACGAGATAGTAAAGCTTTCCGCGCAGATACTCAACGAGAGCGAAAACTGACATATACCGACTAACAATTAAATTAAAAATAATCTTTTATTTAAAGAGGAGATTGCATTATGTTTGAATTTTTAAAGAAGGCATTCAGCGATATGAAAAAGAGCGCAAAGGCGCAGCACGAGGTAGATAAGGCGAATTTCGCAGCAGCAAAGGCTGAGGCGCGTGCAAACTGGGAGGAGGCAAAAATGTCTCCTGCAGCCCGTGCGGAGAAGATGCAGCGCGAGCGCGACGAGCAGATTGCAGAGGCTGACAAAAGGCGCGAGGCAGCTGAGGAGAGAATATCTGCCGCAAGGGGCGAGTAATCAATAATTCAAGGGGCGGCATACTGTTACCGCCCCTTATTAAATTTTACAGTGCAGAGATTTTTGGCAAAGCAGGTGCCGATATGATATATGCAATAACAATAATTTTCCAAAATAGTAAAAAACAATGAAAAAATAGAGAAAACAAGGCTTTTTGTGGTACATTTTTCCGATATTACCAAATCCTTTACATTGATTGAACTCCGTGATTATGGTATAATTTTTGCGAGTTTGTGAAGAAAGGAAAAATGAAAATGAACACAAAAACGAAAGTTTTGGCAGCAGCGGTTGCCGTTGCCATATCGGCGAGCCTTACAGCTCTTCCGGCATCGGCCGCGAGTAAGAATTCAGAGCGAGAATTCGCGGCTACATATTACCAAGGAGAGTCGAGGGCATCTACCAGGTGGGAAAAATTTCTGAATTTATCCACCGTACCTAACAAAAACGTTTGGAGCTATAAGAGAAAGAGCATCAAAATCGGCAATTCTTCTCTCTCCGTAAACAGCATCACGGTGAACGGTGTTGATTACATACCCTCAAGACTTGCTGCAAATGCTCTTGGGTTATCCTATAGCTACAACAGCTCCCAAAGAACCGTTACGGTAAAGGGCAACGGACTTGAGTTTACCTTCTCCGACGGCTGCTACGTAGCTTATGCTAACGGCAGAGCCCTCTTCTCTACTACGCCCTGCGTAATTATGAGTGACGGCAGAATGTATATTCCTAAGGAAATGTTCGCTAAGGCTGTGGGACTCAGCGCCGTGTCAACCGACAGCTCCGTGACCCTCAGCGGTTCCTATAAGCCTCTTTTGTCCGCTGATAAATTCTATAGGTCAGACGAGGTGTTCTGGCTTGCGAGAATTATTCACGCCGAGAGCAACGGTGAGCCGCTTCTCGGGCAGATAGCCGTCGGTAACGTGGTAATGAACAGAGTTAAGTCAAGCTACTATCCGAATACGATATACGGAGTAATCTTCGACAGAAAATACGGCGTACAGTTCAGTCCCGTCCTTGATGGCTCCATATACAATACGCCGAGTTATCTTTCTACCCTTGCGGCGAAAATCTGTCTTGAGGGGTATGACGTGTCCTCGGGTGCGTTCTTCTTTTTGCGCCCTGAGATGTCCACCTCGTCCTGGATACCCAATAACCGTCTATATGCGTTCTCCATAGGTAAGCACGATTTTTACTATTAAAATGGAGAAAATGCAAAGTATAGATTACATTTATAGGTATTATTTATTGATGTTTTGGAAAAACCGTAAGTATAAATAAAAGAAAAAAGTCAACTAAATTTTAAAATATTTGACGTTTTTAAAAAGCGAACAGCCTTGCCGCATGCGGATATTTCGAAGCGAGTAGCCCATAAACTTGCCAAAGAGATTTAAAAATTTAAAAAACATCTTGAATTTATCCCTCGCATGATGTATACTATTACTGTAAGATTTTTACTACGAAAGGAAACAGCTATGGTATACAGATTGAAGGTTGCGGGCATTGAGCGTGACCTGCCGCTTTGCCCCATAAACGACGAGCTTTACATAGGCGCGTTTATCCTCTTTGGTGACGTCGAGCTTACCGAGAAAAGCGCGGAGGCGCTTTACGCTATGGCACCCGACCATGACGTTATGATTACCGCGGAGTCGAAGGGTATTCCTCTTATTCACTCGATGTGCCGTCTCTCGGGAAGAAATCGCTACGTTCTCGCCAGAAAATCGGTTAAGCTTTATATGAAGGACGTTGTATCCTGCATTACAAAGTCTATAACGACAGGCAGCGTACAGACACTTTATATTGACGGCTCTGATGCAGAGTACCTTCGCGGCAAGCGCGTGCTTATCGTCGACGACGTTATCAGCACAGGCGGCTCTCTTCTCTCTCTTGAGAAGCTTGTAGCCCAGGCAGGAGGCACGGTTGTTGGTAAGATGGCTATTTTAGCAGAGGGTGATGCAATAGGCAGAGAGGATATACAGTACCTCGCTCCTTTGCCTCTCTTTGATAAGAACGGACAGCCTCTCTGATTTTAACTAAAACCCAAATAAAAAGCGCATTTTGCAAGCTTAAGTTTGCAAAATGCGCTTTTTTACTGCCAATTTAACAGAATTTTACTGCCGATTTAACTGAATTTTACTGCTGATTTAACAGTAGTCAGTGGTTGTCCGGTGATTGGTTTTTGCGTCGAATTAAACTTTTTAAATCGTTGTATTAAGGTCTTGTCCAGCCGTCGTCGTCAAAATACTTGTCATCGGAATCGGTGTTGCCTGAGCCGGTGTTACCTCCGCCCTCGCCTTCGCCGGAACCGCTGTTGCCGCCTTCGTTATCACCGGAGCCGCCCTCGCCTTCGCCAGAGCCGGTATTGCCACCGCCCTCGCCCTCGCCGGAGCCTTCATTGCCGTCCGAGCCGGTATTGCCACCGCCCTCGCCTTCGCCGGAACCGCTGTTGCCGCCTTCGTTATCACCGGAGCCGCCCTCGTCACTTTCTCCAAGCTCGGAGAGGTTACCGAATGTAATATCGTCTAAAGCAAAGGTTACAAGGCTTTTTGAAGAGGTAATTATTGTTACACCGTCAGCGCCTGCAAAGTCCGCGTAGGTTTCCGTATCGGTATATTTCAGCTCGAAGCTGTCCTCCCCGTCTGCTTTAACCGAAACGGAAAGGATACCGTCCTTGGATATCTCCGCCCGAAGGGTGAACCACTCTCCGTTTGCCACACCCAGCTCTGTGTTGCAGAAGTAAATCCTTCCGCCAGACGCTTTAATAGTGTGTCTTGTAGTATGGTGGGCTGTACCGCCGTTGCCCGAAGCGGTTCTGCCGTTATAAAATCTAAAGTAAATTGCACCGGAGTTAGCAAAGTCGAAGCGCAGTTTCGCTTCAAATCTTACGCCCTCGCCGTCTGAGCTGCCTCTGACAATATTCAGCCAGTTTTGCGCTCCGTTACCCTCGTATGCCGTCTTTGCAATATTAAGGTACTTGTTTTCGCCCTCTGAAATTATCGTGCCCACAGCTGTGACGCTTGCTTGAATATGCTGGCAAAACTCAAGATTGCCTACCTTAAATTGTCCTGTGCCAATGTCTCCGTCCTTTATGTCCTCAAAGCTCTCCGCAGGTGGTATCACTATTTCCTCTGGAAGGGTGGGGGAGGGAGCAGGCTCGGACTCCTCAACCCTTGGAATTTCGGACACGGGTACGGGGATAACCGTAGCCTCGCCGCCATCGGGAACGATATCTGCAAGGGCAATATACTTATCACCGCCGAAGGCAGGCTTAAAGCTTACACGCGCGTAGCTAACGCTGTTACCCTGAATAATTTTCACCGCCTCCCAGCTCTCTGGAACCTCAAGCTCAACGGTAAGCGGGAAGGTGTAAACGGAGTCGTCCATCTCGTCGGTCAGAAGAACCTTAAGCCCGCCCTTGTCGCCCGTAACGGACACGCTTGCGGTCTGCGCCTCGCGGAGATACATCACCGCATCCTCGTAGTGGGCGTTCCACACGGTACCGTCAGCAATTCCCGCCGCAACCTGCTTGCAGGTATGCTCGAAATAGTAAGCAGCCATAGTGTTAGCGGGGTAATCGTAGGTTTTCAGCTCGTCCTCGGGGACCTCTGTAACGTTATGAACGTAAAGGACCATAAGCTTACCCTCTTGGCCGGCTTTGGTTGCGTAGCTTGAGGTATAATTTCCACCGATATGGTAGCATCCCGTCATAGTCCAATCGATAGTTTTATCGGTAACGGAATAGGCGGTCTGTACTCGCCTTCCGCCAATATAAGTCTCGCCTATCAGCTGACGTGCCGCCTCGGAGTAAATGTAGCGAAGCACCTCCTCCTCGGTTCCGTTGGTGTAGCTGTTTTTCTGACTTGTGAAGCCGGGGTAAGCAAAGGTCAGCACCTTCTGGTCGGGGAATGCTTTTCTTAGCATCTGTTGGGAGCCGACTATCTCGGCTGTCATTTTCTCTATATCGTCAGCAAGAATATATCCGCCGAGTCCGTCATCGGTTGCAGTACCCCACCAGGTATGAGTAAGCGAGTGGGAAACCACTTTCCAGCGACCCGTGTCGAGAATTTGACGCCATTTTTCAATAGAAGAAGCCTTAGGAGTGTCGCTATCTGCGTTCCAAACGCGGTTTGCAAGAAGCGCAACGTCGGCTATAAGACCGTACTTGCGTAAAAGTCTGTCCATAACGACGGCGGTCTCGAAGCTGCCGTCATCGTGCTGAAGAACAACGATACCGTTAGCGCCGCCGCGCACTGCAAGCACCGTTGCAGAAGGTATGTAATCTGTCATGTCGTCTCCTCCGTCATCACCGTCGCCCGAGCCGGTATTGTCACCACCTTCGTTGTCACCGGAGCCTGTGTTGCCACCTTCATTGTCGCCGGAGCCTGTGTTGCCACCGCCCTCGTTGCCGCCCGAGCCGGTATTGTCACCGCCCTCGTTGCCGCCCGAGCCGGTGTTGTCGCCGCCTTCGTTATCGCCCGAGCCGGTGTTGCCACCGCCCTCGTTGTCGTCTGAGCCGGTGTTGTCACCGCCCTCGTTACTGCCTTCGCCGCTATTGCCGTCGCCGTCATCTGTGCCGCAGGCGCAAAGCGTGCATAATGCCAAAGCTAATATTAGCAAAAAAATAAGAAGCTTTTTCATATTTCACCTCAAAAATTATCTTTACTAAATTATACCATAATATAAAAGCGTGGTCAATTGACAAGTCAACCAAAAACGAACCACCCCGTTTGTGCAAAATGCCATAACTAAAATATCTAATAATTGGAAATTGTAAACCCCGAAAGTAAAGTTTAATTTCCATATAAGTGGTAATACTAACACCAAAGAAATTAACACGGGGTACACTATGCGTACAAATAAAGTCGAAATATGCGGAGTAAACACCTCCGAGCTTAAGTCACTCGGAGAGGAGGAAAAACGCGCCCTCCTTGTACGGGCAAGGGCAGGGGACTCGGAGGCGCGAAGCGCGCTTGTTATGGGCAATTTGCGCCTTGTGCTTTCTGTGGTATCGAAGTTCAACCCCAAGGGCGAGTCACCCGATGACCTCTTCCAGGTTGGCTGTATAGGACTGATTAAAGCTATAGATAACTTTAATTTAGATATGGACGTAAGATTTTCAACCTACGCCGTCCCGATGATAATAGGAGAGCTTCGCCGCTTTCAGCGCGACAACACCGCCGTAAGAGTCAGCCGCGGAATGAGAGATTTGGCATACAGAGCCCTGAATGCAAAGGAAGCCCTCTCCCTCGAGCTTGGAAGAGAGGCAACGGTTAAGGAAATCGCCGCACGGGTCGGCGCTCCCGAGCGTTCCGTTGCCGAAGCTATGGAGGCTATCGCGGCTCCTATCTCTCTTTTTGACAGCGTGTGGGGCGACGGCGACGACTCTATGTACGTCATAGACAAGCTAGCCGACGAAACCGAGTCCGACGACGCCTGGGTCGAAAGCATCGCCCTGCGCGAAGCGCTGAAAAAGCTCACCCCAAAGGAGAAAAGCATCATTGACCGCCGCTTCTACAAGGGCAGAACCCAAATGGAAATCGCCGCAGAAATAGGCATCAGCCAAGCCCAGGTCTCCAGGATTGAGAAGGGCGCAATCGAAAAGCTGCGCAAATATATGGACTGACCCTCCGCCCGGACAATCAACTAAACCGCCCCCACCCCTGCAAGCCCAAGCTTGCAGGGGCTTTACCACATAATGATAATTATGTAGTAAAGATTTTGCGAAGAGAAGCTTTAGCTTCACTGTCGATTTTGCACGTATTTATTGAGTGAAAAAATTAAATGCAGAGTGAAAACACTCGGAAAGGAGATACCTAAGATGAGAAAT
>JAFUPM010000061.1 GCA_017481225.1 Clostridia bacterium | reverse complement strand
CGTTCATGTGAAATCTTCACTTCGTTCAGATGAAGTCCAAGACACGTCTTGGGCGAAATCAAATCCATCTAACTTCAACCCTGCGAAGCAGGATTTCATCGCGATAGCGACTTCATCCACCCTAAGGTGGATTTCATCCGTCAAGGACGGATTTAACTGCGTGATGCTTTATTAAAGTATCACGCTATTTGTACTTGGATTTTGTAATCTCGTAGGGAGACGCCAGCGCATTCTCGATAGCCTCTTTGACAACCAGCATATCCGCCTCTGTTATCTCGAGGTGAACGTGTCCCCATTTTTCCTTGAAGGTCTCCTTTGTCTCCTCGCTTACGTCGTCGGGGCAGGGCACGTAGGTTACGTCATCAACCGAGCCGCCCGTCAGCGCAACGTACCACAGAAGTCCCAGCGCATACCTTCCGAGAGTCAGTCCCATATGACCGTAGTCCCTGGCGATATCCTTATCCGTGAGGAAAGAGCTCATAAGGTTCTGCCTGAAGGTGGCGGAGGGAATAATTCCGCAGAACTCGGGGTTTATCATTACGGTATTTTTCGTAATATCTATGATTTTGTCGTATTGAAAGGCTGTAGAATTATACTGCGCGATATTGTCGTTATACTTCCATACCGAGTGATAAATAATCTTGGTTTTATCACTTTTAAGATGCTCCTTTATGAAAGCAAGAAGCCTTGGCAGATAGGAGTAGGTTTCTACCTGTTCAACGTGGTTTGGACCGTGCTGTATAGTCACAAAGTCCCACTCCAAAGCGGCTATCGTATTGATATACCTCTCCTTCAGTGTCTTGCCCTCGGTGCTTTTGCTCACGCCGTTTGTAGAAATACTGCAGCCCGCAGTGCCGTCCATAGCTACGACGTCGGGGTGGGCAGGGTGGAAGGACTCCATAGTGTCGTCAACGTTTGACCAATGCTGGTTTATATTGCAGCCTCCGTCGCAGATGTGACCGAGGATTACCTCGCCGTAGCCGGCTGAGTGGAATATTTTCGTGAGATAAGTCAGCGCATCAACGCTGTAGCTGTTGCCAAAAGCAAGTATTTTAATGCTTTTCATATCATTTACCGTTCCTTTATGGATAACTGAGCCACATCGGGCTCATTACGCCGAGCGGCAGACGCACAAGCGCCCTTTGCCCGGCTCGCTGTTATGTTCTGAGTTGTAATTATGCGCGGCAGGGTTACTGCCGCGCAACTTTTTAAGGAGCCGTTACGTACTGCGACTGCGTTACCTCGAAGGGCTTATCCAGCGCGTTTTCAATTGCTTCCTTGACAACCAGCATATCCGCCTCGGTTATCTCAAGGTGTACGTGGTTATATTGACCCGCATACTGCGTTATTGATTCGGGGTCAACGTTTGCAGCTGTGGGAACGAAGGTTACGTCATCAACCGAGCCGCCCGTAAGAACGCAGTACCAGAGCAGACCCAGCGCATATCTTCCGAGAGTCAGACCCATATGTCCGTAGTCTCTTGCGATATCAACGTCCTCAAGGAAGGAGGAAGACATATTCTGTCTCATAGTGACAGCGGGAATAAGGCGAGAGAACTCCTCGTTCACAAGCACGAAGTTCTGCGCAATGTCTATAATCGTGTCATAGTGACGGGCTGTGGAGTTGTACGCGGCAATATTATCGTTATACTTCCAAATCATATGGAATACGAACTCTGTTTTGTCGCTCGTAAGGTGAGATTTGATAAACTGAAGCAGGTCGGGAAGCTTCTCGTAGGTATCAAGCTGCTCAACCTCCTTGGGCGCGTGCTGTATGGTGACGAAGTCCCAATCGTAAGCGGAAATAGTGTTAATATATCTGTCCTTGAGTGTTGCACCCGCAACCTTTGTGGTTTTTCCGTTCACCTTAATGCTGCAGCCTGCGGTGCCCTCGTATCCCACAAGCCCGTGATAATCGTCTCCGGGGTGGAAGTCCTCGAGGGTATCGTCAACGTTTGACCAATGGTGGAAGAGGTTACAGCCTCCGTCTGAAATGCTGCCGATAACCACAACGTCATAGCCTGCGCTGAGGAATATATTAGTAAGGAAAGTAATAGCGTCGTTTGAATAGCTGTTGCCGAAGGCGAGAAGGCTTATGGTTTTCGTCTCGGGAACTATAATTTCATAAGCCGAATCAGCCGCACTGACAGCAGCATCTCTTGCTATGCGAACGTATCTTGCGTCGGCTTCAAGCGACACCTCAACGTCGGAGAGCTTTTCTGCATCTGCGCCCGTCAGGTAAGAGCACCAGGTGTAGGCTGCGCAAATCTTTCCGATGTCGGTAAGTCTGATGGAGGAAATCTTCAAGGAATCCGACATGAAGGTAGCGCGCATATTCTGTATAGCGGTACCCGTAGATACGACACCGTCAATCAGCTCGTAGGAGGAGACGATGCTTTCCGTTACTTCCTTGATAGCCTCGTACATTTTGTCCTCGTCGTTATCGTACTCGTCGAAGCCTTTTACGGTACTGCCGTTATTCAACGCCCAAGGCATGTGCCATAAAATCTTTGCGTATTCGTTGGTTTTGTTTTCGTCTATGTAGTTGAGAATATCACCAAGACTTGAGTAGCTGTCTATAAGTCCGGAAAGAGGAACACTCTGTCCAATAGCAATATAGTCCCAATCGTAAAGAGTGATTCCCGTGAGGAACGTCTGGGAATATTCCTTGATATTCTCGGCGTCACCGTTTACGGAAACGGTGTACTGCGTCTTTGATGCGGAGATGTTTTTTGCGTGAGTCTCAAGAGATGCACCCGAGGTAAAGTTACATACCATAGTACCCACTATAACGCGGTTTACCCCCACCCCGTGTAGCATTTCCGTAAGTAAAGATACGGAATCGGATATAGAAGCGTCACCGATAAGGAGCAGCTTGACTTCGCCCGTTGCAGGGAGAATATTTGTGTAGCTGTCGGAGCATACGGGGCAGGTAAAGACCTCCTCGCCGTCCTCAAATGCCGTAGCAGGCTTTACTTCTTTTACGTATTCGCCCGTGGCGCATACCTTACAGGGATTAACCCTTGTATCAACGTCGCCGGTGCCATCACCGTCAGTGTTTCCACCTTCGCCTTCGGTGTTACCACCCTCATTTCCGGTGTTTCCACCTTCGTTTACGGTGTTATCTCCACCTTCGTTACCGGTGTTATCTCCACATTCGTTACCGGTGTTGCCGCCGTTTTCGCTGCTGCCCTCGTCGGAGCCGTCCGAGTCGTCCCCGTTACAGCTTACAGCGAACAGGGCAACGGAAAGGCAAAGCATAAGAGCAAGCAGAACTCTCAGTGTTCTTTTCATTGCAATATTTCCTTTCAAATTTAGATGTATAGTTTATGATTTGATACTATTAATATCACAGTTGAAGATAAACCGCAATACCAAAGCTTATGTACGTAATGCCTAAAGCTTTGGTACTGACCTCTTAGGAGTTGAGCCAGCCTACAAGCTTCAGCCATTCGACAAGCCTCTCGGTCCAGCCTCTGACGTAGGGAACGTCAATATCCTTGTCGGGGTAATAGCCCACACCGAGACCGTGACCGCCCACGGGATACACGTGCAGCTCAACCGAAATTCCAAGCTCGTGCAGCCTTGCCGCATAGCGCAGCGAGCCGTTGACGTCAACGCAGTTGTCGGTGGACGTATGCCATATAAAGGCGGGGGGCGTGTCGCGTTTTGCAAGGAGAAGAGGGGTTATTTTCTCATATTCCGCCTCCTTGTCCTCTCCCATCAGGTTAGGGTAGGAGGAGGTGTGGGACGCGTTGTCTGTGACGGGGTAGCAAAGTATCTGCGCGTTGGGCTTGTAGTCTACCTCGTCAAGCCCGTCAACACCCTCGCCCTCAAGCTTGTCGGAGTAAGTAGATACCAAAGCCGCCATATGACCGCCTGCCGAGGAGCCCATAACGGCAATCCTCTCGGGGTCGATACCCAGCTCCTCTGCGTGGGCTCTGACGTACCTTACGGCGCGCCTTGCGTCAAGGAGAGGGTAGGGGAAACGGGTGGGCTTAACTCTGTACTCAACGTCAAAGCAAGCAATACCCAGCTCCGAGAGCAGCTCACAGTAGCTTTCGCACTCGTAGAGCGCACGGGTTCGGTATCCGCCTCCAGCGAAGGTTACGACTGCAGCTCCCGAGGGCGTGCCCTTAGGGGGATAATATTTGATGTGCGGGACGTGGAAGCCCTCCTCGTGACCGGGAGGAGTACCTTCCCACAGCGGTTTTCTGAATTTTTCCATTTTAACTGTCCTTTTCCTTTATCTTCTTTGAAATGAAATAACAAGCTGCGTGGCAGCCCACAAGCTCCAAAAGCAAGAATATGAACGTGCAGGCTATGTAAATTATATCGCCTATCTCGAAGTAAGCTCCGTCCTCGGCGAAAAAGCTCACTACCGAAATAATCTCCGTTACCGTTTGAATGAGAAATACCGTAAGCCCCGAGGCGAAAATTCCACAGGACAGCGGAGATGATAAGCTGAAAGCTCCGTCAGGGGTAAGAGAATTCCAAAGCACCCTCTGAAGTGCAAGCCGTCTGCCGCCCGAGAGGTCCGTAAGACTTTTGCCGATTAGTATTCCCGCAGCCGTACGGGCTACAAGAGTAAGTGCCACAATAGACACCGCAACCAGAACAACTCCCACAGCCGACAGTCCAAGGCTTATAAGCAAGCCCTCGACAGAGTCGTAGCCTAAGGACAAGGCGTAAAGGTAGCAGTAGGGAAGGGCATAAACGAGTGAGCTTAGCGACATCGTAAGCGAGGGCAGGAAAATACTGCCGATACCCCTCTCAGCCGAGCGCAAAAGCAGGACCGCCGCCGCCGACACAGGCACGAAATACTGCACCGCCTTTTCAGCCGCACTGCGGAAAAAGAGAAAGGCGTCAAGCTGACCGCTTGGCAGATTTATGAAATAATCCTCAAAGACGTAGTTCGGTATATAGAAGATAAGAAAGGCTATAAGATAAAGCGCAGAGTAAAGACCTGCCATACGCCCTATATTTGCGCTGCGTGATTTTTCCATTCTTCCTCCGTTGCAAAAAAATAAATTTCCATTTTGTATTGTAGCACAAAAAAACACTCAAATCAAGTCTAAATGTGAAAATATCCAAGTTAAATCCAAAGTTGAAGGTATAAAAGGTAAGTACAGCATAAATATTATGAACAAATTGTAAATTCTCTCAAAACCCACGAAAAACTTTAAAAACCCTCTTGATATATCACGCGAAATATGCTAATATATTAAGGCTGTCCACAGGGCAGACAAAAAATATATCTCACATAGCGAGTAGGTTTACTGCCGGTGCGCGGTATAAGCCGTGTCGCAGTATTGTGTCGCTATGGCGGAAAAACCAAGGAGGAACATCAAATGTTCGAAATCACCATCAAGCAGTTGCTTGAAGCAGGCGTTCACTTCGGTCACCCTACCAAGAAGTGGAACCCGAAGATGGCAGAGTACATCTTCACCCAGAGAAACGGTATTCACATCGT
>JAFUPM010000006.1 GCA_017481225.1 Clostridia bacterium | reverse complement strand
GTCTCCTTGGGTCATAGGATAAATTTTAACCTATATAGACATTATATCATATCGAAAAAATGCAGTCAACCGATAACAGAAAATTTGCTTGTAAAAATTGCTTGTAAATAAACGAAACGCAGCTTGCAAATACATAACCGAAAAGCAGGCTGCGATATAATAAGAAGCGTCTTTGGATACAAAGCAAAAAGCAGCCCTGTGAATTGACACAGGGCTGCCGCTGTTAATTATTCGTAGGATACGTACATATCGTCGATATCAATGATACCCTGGAGAGTTCTTGTAAGGACAATCTGTACTGCGTTCATACTTGCTGCGGAGTCAAAGCCGTTTGCCGACTGCGCAGTAGTTTCTGCGAGAACGGTATCGTTTACGTAAAGCTTAATAGAGTAGTTTGATGCATCGTAGCTGTCGCCAACTGCGGTGTACTCAAGGCGGACGTTCATCCAATTGCCGTCCTCAACCTTAATCTCGGTGCTTTCGGTTACGTCACCCGAGGCAGTCTTGATAATACATCTTGCAACTCCCTCTGCATCGGTGGCGAAGAATACCTGAACGCCCTTCGAGCCTGAGAGGTTTCTTATTCTGAAATCGAAGTATTTAGCCTCGATAACTCTCGTTCCGTCCTCAAGGGGGTTGAAGCGAATCTTCATAGAGTAGGATATTTTATTGCCCGTAGCCTTAACGCCTGTCATCTTAAGTATCGCCTGACCGACGTCCTTAGTAAGAGCATCCTCCTCGGAGCAGGCGCCGGAATTCTTGGTAGCGCCGGTTGCTACGTCGGTTATGCGAAGGAACTTATCCTCCTCACCCGTGATAACTATACTACCCTTCCACTGAGAGACGGTTTTTCCCGATGCGTCGGTAACTATTCCGTCAACAGATGCAGCATCGCTGTATGCGGTACCGTCGATAAGCTCCAAGCCACCTGAGGTAAGGGGAAGCTTATCGGAGCTTACGAAGCCGAAGCCGCCCTCGGGCTCGGGTGTGGTAGGTACTGCGGGAGTATCGGGAACGGTGGGAGTATCGGGTACTGTGGGAGTGTCGGGCGTAGAGGGATCTTCACCTGCGTCGGGCTCGGTAAGAGGATCGTCTTCAGTCGTGCCGCCGCGAAGCTCAAGCATAGTATCGTCGAGCCATACCTTGCCGAAGAAGCCACTCATACAGAGAACGGTCATAGAGTTGACCGCGCCGGCATCCGACCACTTGGAGTAGAAGTCGTTGGAGCAGAAGGCAAGGGTATCGTTGATGTATACCTTAATTCTCGCGGTGCTGTAGTCTACACCGTCACCCTCGAAGTACTGAATACGGAAGTTGAACCACTCGCCAACCTTGGGAGCGATAACGTACTTTTCACTTCCAACCTTTGCGGAGGAGCCGCTGCCTGCCCATACTTCCTCGTACAGTCTGATAGTACCGTCGGAGGAGGCGGCAAGGGAGATACGCGCTACTCTGTTATCGTGTCCTGCGTTCTTGGGTGCGAAGGAGAAGGTAAGAACGCTATTACCGCTGGTACCGCTTATGCGGAGTCTGGTAGAGAACTCGGAGATGCTTGCGCCTACGTTCGAAATGTTAGGAAGGAAGGTGAGGTAGGACTGCTTACCCGTAGATACCTTATCGAGCAGAAGCACGCTCTCTTCGCCGTCCTGAGTAATCTTAACACTTGCAACGTCGTTAAGAGTCTGGCTCATATAGCTTGAGCCGGGAAGCGCATCCATATTATGGGGCTCACCCAAAGCGGAGTCGGTTCCGCTGTAGGAATACTTGATGACGGGGTCGAGATTTACTATTATCTCGAGGTACATCATCCAGTGATACTCTGTATAGAGAGGAATGTCGGGAAGGTTCAGCATAGAGGTCATAATAGGTGCAAGACCTATGGTAGCCTTACCTATTGCGTCAACAATTCCCTCCTCAAGTCCGCCGAGAGCAACGGGTACGTTACCCTGAATAGTAGAGCCTGAGCCTACAACTCTGTGGGAGTATGCACCGTCGGGCTTCTTGTAGCCCAGCTGCTTCTGGTGAGAAACCTTGATAGCCTCAGCACCGCGAACGGCGAGGGTTTCGTTAATGAGGTCAAGGACCTCCTGCCTGTTTGTGTTATTGAATTTCTGAACATTGCTACGCAGTGACTGAATAGCCGACCAGATATTGTAAACCTCACAAATGTTGGTAGTTGAGGGCTGGTCGCTTACCATACCGTCAAGCAGAGCGTTCGCCGCCTCAATAGGATAAGGATAAGCCACACCGAGAGCGCTGTATACACCGATAAGCTTGAAGAAGCCGTTGGTGAAGAGGAACTCGGTACCGTTGGGATATTTATCAGTGGGATATCCGTGCAAACCTGTGTTGGGGTTAATTTTGCTGTTAAGGTATTTAATCAGAATCTCATTCATAGTGAGACCTGCGTACTTGGTGTACTTCTCCGAGGCGCCCTCAGCAGGTGTATATACGCCCATCTTCTTGCTCGCGGCAAATATCTGGCTGTCGCTTGCATTGATGTCGTTACCTGCAGAGTAGGGGTTGCCGTCCATATTCAGCCCCTCAAGATAGTCGATGAAGTTCTCGAAGCTGCTGATGAAATCGCCTGCAGCAGTCGCTACAACATCAGATGTCGAAACTACCTTGGAAACCGCAACGGTAGCAGAGTCGGAAAGGCTACCGAGAGTGACAGAGGGATAGAACGGATCATCGGCAGGGTGTCTTTTAACCACAGGGGGATCTATATCAAGACCGAGAGATGCCCAGTACTCATCAGGTGTTTTACCGTCACCCTTGTCGCCGAGAGGCGTATTGTACGTAGGCTTCTCGCCAAGGGTCTCGAGCATACTCGTACACCAACCGAGGTCACGGCCAAGACGTGTTCTTCCGCTCTTGTCAAGGTCAGCCTTGGATACGCCGGGGTCGTAGAAGTATCCGTTGGGATGCTGCAAGCTCTTTATGTAGTAAACCAGGCGGTACTTCATTATATCGGGGATAGCGTTAACCCACTTATTGTTGTAGTTCTCCAGCATACCGCACCCGGCAATGAAGTTCAACGCCTGGGCTGTAGGCTCAGCGCTGGGATAGTAGCCCTCGTGGTCTCTGCCCGAGGAGGAGGAATAATAGGCACCGTAGCCGGGGTCGTAGAGGTTCGCATACCAGCCGATAAGCCTATCGTCATACATAGTGTAAAGGTCGCGAAGAGCATTGTAAACGTCGTCGTTTGTGCGCGCGTCAATCTCCGCCCATATCTCGGTAAGCTCGGCTTCATCTATCTCCTTCTGCTTCTCCATAAGGTCGATATTGCCGTAAATGAGAATACCCTTTGCAGTAGCGAAGTAATCCTTGTTTTCGAAATACTTCTTCACAAGCTCTTCTATTACGTACGTATAACCCTGAATCTTAGTATATTCGTTTACGTCGTAGGCAATAGCCACAATTCCGTTTTCGGCATATACGAGATAACGGCAATCAAAGATACCGTCGCGGTCCATTCTGTTAAGGAGTCTGTAAGCCTTCTCGGAAACGGCTCTTTCAGGCACCTCACCGACTATAATCTCGTACTCCTTTTCATTCATATATTGGTTGCCGTATTTAACGTCAACGCCCATCATAGTGAGCCAGTAGTCCATCTTGAATACGTCAGTCGTACCGATATTGCCGCCGAGAACGAGCATAACCTCGTCGCCCTCGAGATATACGGTAGCATCGCCGTAGTCAGCCTTGCCCTCAGCGGAGCAAAGCGCAGAGTCTGCTGCAACGTCGGATGCGGTCCAGCCGTCCCCGTCAACGTTGCCATCACCGAAGTCGGTGTCATCGCTGCCACCTTCACCTTCCGTGTTGCCTTCGTCCGAGGAGCCGCCATTGTTATCCGAGGAGCCGCTGTTTCCGCCACTCTCGGAGCCGCCTTCGTCGCCTGAGGACTCGCCGTTTCCGCCGCCCTCAGAGCTGCCGTTTTCGCCACCCTCAGAGCCCGAGCCGTCGCCGTCCGCGCCACCCTTAGCGCAGGAGACGAGTGCGAGCATAACGAGAAGGAGCGAAAGCATAATAGCAATAAGCTTTTTCATAATTTCTTCCTTTCATTGCTTGCGCATTGTATTTGTTTTACTACAATACATTATAACACTTGTTTGAAAATATGTCAATAGGTATAAAAAAATCTGCAAAAAGTGCAAATATTTAGTCAAAATGCAAATAAATTTTTTTAAAAAAGGCGCTGTGTCAAATTTAGGAATATTTTCTATTCATTTGGCAACCTATACAAAAAACACTTGCCTACCGCTATTGGTGAGCAAGTGTTTTTTGTTGAATTGTTACAACGAGACTCCCTAAAAATCAATTTGAGACAGCCCCGAGTGATTTGTGCTTATTACTTCTGATAAATCTTAATATCGTCGATGTCAAGTGTTCCTACGAATTCCTTGGAGAGAAGGATACCGACCTTATCGATGCTCTTGGAGTCGCAGAACTCGTGCTTTGTCTTTTCGGTGCTGGACGCTACGAGATTATCGTTTACGTAGCACTTTACGTCAAAGCTTGCAGTATCAATGCTATCTCCTATAACGGTATATTCAAGGCGGAGCGTGAACCACTCGCCCTCTACTCTGCCGGACGCCGGAGCTGAGGACTGGGAGGAATGGTTATTAAGTCCAATCTGTCCGCCGCCGAAATAGGTTCTGTACACTCTCGCAGAGCTGCTGTTGCGGAGCGTGAGATCGAAGGAAGCCAGCCACTCACTAAGCTTAACTGAATCCGATATATCCTTTGAACGGAACTTTGCTTCGAAAACAAAGGTGTTAAGCTCGCCCGTATATTCGGGGCGGTCAATCAGCAATATGCACTGACCGCTGTCCTTAAGCTCACCCTCGGGCGCAGAATCGCCAAGATGGGGGTCGGTTATTCTGATGAAGGTGTTTCCCTCCTCCACCGCAAAGCCAACGCTGCCCGCGAAGCCCGGCTGAGATTTGTTGCTTACCGTTACCTTATTATCGGCAGTTACGTTGAAGGCGTTGGTTCCTTCGAAGGTGATGGCACCGTCCTTGGTGGGAGAGGTCTTGTTGGAGGTGCTGCCGCCCGAGCCTGCGCCTGAGCCGCCGCTCACGCCTGCGTTGTGGGTGGGAGCGTCGTTTGTAATGGTGGTCTCACAGTGCTTGAACACGGTATCGTCAAAGTAAATTTTGCCCGTGAAGGAGGTCATCGGAATAAATCTTGCATATCCCACGTTGAGGGGTACGTACGTTTCTCCGGTCTCACTTTTAGCATCTACGATAACGGGAGTTTGGGAATCGTTGACGTATACCTTGAACCAGCCAACACCGTCCATTCCAACGGAGTAGCGGAGCGAGAGTCTGAACCATTCGCCAACCTTACCGACAGCGACCTTCTTTGACGTATCCGACTTGGGAGCTATCAGTATTTCGGAGCCGTCAGCCACGTTCGAGGTATATATGTTAAGGGTGTAAATTCTGGTATTGGCATTTTTGCCGTTGTAGAAGCGAAGCTCTATTGCCTCCTTCGAATTTTTCAAGTCGTCAAAGAGAATATCCGTCTCAAAAGCAACGGTATTTACAGCGCCCGAGGTGTGGTTAATCTTCCAGTCGAGATACATCTGCGTTGTGGGCTGTACCTTATCGTATAATCCTACACCGTCACCGTCAAGGTCGGTTTGAGTAAAGGTATTGGCAGTAACGCCGTTGGTGACAACCTTCAGATGGGTTGAGGTGGGAATATCGCGCTCGTAATCGTGGACCGAGCTGTTTGTCGATGCTGCGCCGCCGTGCTTGATAACGGGTCCTTGAGTGAGGAATATCTCAAGCATACGCATCCAGTCACTCTCGGTATAAAGAGGAATCTTATAGTTCGAGATGCCGAGAGCCGAGAATATATTTCTCGTAAGACCCGTAGAGCCGATGCAGGTTGCGTCAACGTCGGAGATATTCTCTCCCGTAGATACTGCAAGTCCCTGGTGCGAGGCAGTTCCTGAGGTGTAGCTGTGGGAGAAGCCTCCGTCAAGCTTCTGGTAGCCCTTGATTTTGCCATAGGTCGTGATGATAGTGGCTGCGGCATTCTCCTCGAGAGTTGCGTTAACCTGCTCTTTGATATAGTCGGCAAGCTTCACCGGGTTTCCGTCCCCGTCAAGTATCGTATTACCGTCCGCATCGGTTGCATAATCCTGCGCTTTGAGATATTTAAGGTTATTTCTGAGATAGGTTACCGCGTACCATACGTTATAAACCTCGCAGATGTTGGTGGTGGAAGGCTCGTCGCCCATCAGAGCAGACATAATAGCATTCGCTACCTTGGGAATATACTCTGCGGGATAAGCAAATCCCCAGCTGTTGTAAATCGAGATTACCTTGAAATAGCCGTTTATGTAGTAGAACTCATTTCCGAGAGGCTTTGTGGGAATAACGGTACCCCACATACCGATATCGGGGTTTATACAGCTGTTCAGAACACTGATGGTAATTTCCTTAAGGGTCATGCCGTCGTAGGGCTGATACTTAGCGCCGTCGCCCTCGGAGTAGGTATATTCGCCAAGACTGTTGCTGTATGAGCCTATCTGCGAGTAGGTAGCGTTAAGCGTATTACCGTAACTGTAGGGATTCCCTCTCATACCCGGAACTATGGTATCAAGCATATAATCTATAAACGCCTTGTGGGATTTGAGGTAAGCGGTAGAGTCGTCAGCTGCCGCTATAACCTTGGATACAGCCGCGGCAACCGAGGTATCCACAGGAGCGGTCACGGTTTTTTTCTGAGTTATGGTGAATTCCGTAGGAGTATTCATATAGGCGTAGGGCTCGGGAAGGCCGTTATTAAGCCTTGCCCAATACTCCGACGCGGAAACGCCGTCGCCTGCTGTACCGTTTGCCGCCTTATACTGAGGACGGCTTCCAAAGAGTTCGAGAATATCCGTCGCCCAGCCCAGGTCGCGGCCGCGGCGGGAAAGCTTAGCGTCGGTAGCTACCTTTCCCCATTGGGGATGATAGAAATAGCCGTTGGTGTCCTGCAGACTCTTGGCAAAATAGATCATTTGCTGCTGCATAGCTTCGGGAATGAAGCTGATGGGTTCGTTAGAGGGAAGCTCGTCAACCATACCCGAGGACTTAATAAATTTAAGAAGCTGAGCCGTACACTGCACGTCGGGTCCGAAGGAAACACCGTTACGTCCTGCCGAGGAGGCGTAGAAGCCGCCCACACCGGGATCGTAAAGATTGGCTACCCAAAGAGGAATTCTGTCGTTATACATAGAGTAAAGCTGTCTGAAGGCGTCTGCAATCTCCGCGGAGGTAGCCTGCTCAAGCTTCTCCCACTTCTCTGCCAAAAGCTCCTTGTCAAGCTCTTCCTGCTCTTCCATAAGGTCGATACTGCCCATAGCGAGTATGCCCTTGGATGCCGCAAAGTACTCCTTATTCGCCGCATACTCGGCTACGAAATCGCCGATAAAGTAAGGAAGCGCCTGAATACTTGTGTAGATATTTTCGTCGTAGGCTATGGCAACCTTACCGCCCTCGGCGTAGATAAGGTACCTCGCCTCGAAGACAGACTCCCTATCCATTCTCTCCAGCAGCTGATACGCACGCACGCTGACGGGTCTGTCGGAAATGTTTCCGACTACGATTTCGTACTCTTGGTCAATCATATACTGATGGCCGTAGGTTACTTTCACTCCCATCATAGTGAGCCAGAAATCCAGCTCGGTGAAGGAGCCCGTATCCGCCGCCCCACCGAGAACTATCATAACCTCGTCTCCGTCAAGGTAAACGGTAGCGTCGCCGTAATCCGCCTTGCCTCCCGCCGAGTTGCTGCCGTCCTCATCGGAGGCAGTGCCGACAATCTCGGCTCCGTCGGGTGCATTCTCCGCGCTCTTATTGCTGTCACCGCCGTCTGACACAGCGCCTGCGCTCGCATCGGCTGAGCCCGAGAGGTCGGCAGGCGAGTTTTCGCCGCCTTCGGCAGATTTGCCGCACGAGACAAGCGTAAGACAAATAAGGCATATCAAAAAGCTAAATAACAATTTTCCTTTCATATTATGTTCCTTTCATGAAGCTTTTTGTTTTCATTATATCATTTTATTTGTCAACAGTCAATAAATAAACCGCTTTTCGGGGTCTACATATTAGAGACTTTTGCCAAAAGCAAATTAAAAAATCCACTGACAGGAACCCGAAAAAATGCTATTTCTCCGCCGACCGAAACCGAGAAAACATGCTTTTTCTCCGCTGACCGAAACCCCAAAAATGCGTTTTCGCTCTGGCGGCAAAAACCCCCAGAACGCGCTTTTTCTATGAAAAAACTCAGCACGGGTATGGGCTAAGCAAAAAATCTCCTGCCTCGGTAACCCTTGGCAGGAGATTTCACGTTATTTAAAGTTTGTAGGCTTTGCTTTCAAATGAGCTTGACCTCGCCTCGGCTATCCTTGCTTCGGACAAAGGCGCTCCTTGGCTTGGCTGCCGTAAGCGGCTCAGGCTTCCCCGGAAGTGTCGGGTTCGGGAAGCTCTGCGCCGAGGTAGCTATACACCACATCGTACTCGCCCTTCGTTGTGGAGCTGCCCTTGAAGGTGACAAGAGTAGCCGTTTGAAGGTCATAGCTCGTCGTTACCGCGATATCACCTCTGTAAGTAAGCTTGCCGTTGCCCTCTCCGGTATAAACCTTTATGACAGCCCCCTCAAGGACGAGGCGAAGAGTGAACCAATCATAAAGATTTACTCCGAGATTCACTCCGCCAAAGGTGCCGTCGGCAACCGAAAGCGAAATATCGCTTCCGCTAAGCTTTGTGCCACTCATGGGATTATCCAAATCTCCGCCCGAATAGGCTCTGAAAGCCAGACCTCCTACGTGGCTGGTAATTCTCATCATAACCTCGAAGGTCAAAGCTGTCTCGCTTGCGGTACCGTTATTCTTTATCCAGACGATAGCGGGCTGCTGTCCCACATCGGTATTTGAGAATCTGATAAACCTTGTGCCGTCGGTATCCGCAAAAAGCTTGGGTAAGGTAGTGCTGTTGTAATTACCTACGTTCTTAATTCCCATAAGCACGGGGCTGTCGGAGTCGCTGACCCACGCGTCACCTACGGTACCCTCAGCCTTCACAGCTCCCTCGGGCATAACAATCTCGGGCGCATCGGGTATAGAAGGTGTTTCGGGGGTTTCTCCCTCGCCCGTGTCGGGATTTTCGGGAGTTTCCCCCTCACCCGTGTCGGGATTTTCGGGTTTTTGACCTTCTGTAAGAGGGTCATCATTGATGGTATCGTTATACTGCTTTAAGCTAAGATCGTCAAACCACATCTTACCGAAGAAGCCACTCATACATACGACAGAAAGAGAGTCCGCCTTGCCTGCATCGGACCACTTCGAGTAGAAGTTATTTGAGCAGAATACAAGCTTGTCGTTTACGTATACCTTAATTCTCGCCGTGGACTCGTCTACACCGTCGCCCTCAAAGTACTGGATTCGGAAATCAAACCACTCGCCAACCTTCGGCTCTAAGGTGTACTTATTGCTGCTGGCAGTAGCGCCCGTACCTGTGCCGAGCCACTCCTCCTCGTACAGCTCTAATTTACCGTCGGAGGAGTAGGAGATTGCAAAGCGCGAAACTCTGTTATCGTGTGCTGCGTACTTGGGAGAGAGGCTGAAGGATACGAGGTTGCTTCCATTGGTTCCGCTTATACGAAGCTTGGTGGAAAATTCGGTGATATTGGCAGCGGCATTCGACACGTTGGGGTAGAAGTAGAGAATCGCCTGCTGGCCGGTTGCAAATTTATCCAGAAGAAGCACGTTTTCCTCACCCTCCGCCGTAACCTCCAAGCTTGACACAGAGTTTAACGTGGAGTAAAGGTATTTGGATTCGGGAAGAGTGTCCATATTGTGAGAACCGTTCTCGACGGTATCGTTTTCCTCGCCGAAGTAGGGATATTTAATGACCGGGTCCAATTCAAGGAGTATCTCAAGATACATCATCCAGTGATGCTGGGTGTAGAGAGGAATATCGGGAAGGTTAAGTATAGAGGTCATAGAGGGAGCGAGACCTGTTGTTGCCTTGCCGATAGCGTCAACGAAGCCCTCCTCAAGTCCACCGATACCCGTCGCAACGCCTCCCTGAATAGTACCGAGAGAGCCTTTGACGTAATGGGCGTATGCGCCGTCGGGCTTCTTGTAGCCTGCCTGCTTCTGATGGGAAACGCTGATTGCCTTCGCGCCGCGCTCAGCAAGAGTCTCGTTGATGATATTCATAACCTCATCGCCGTTTTCGGTGTTATACTTCTGTACGTTATCGCGAAGGGAGAGTATAGCTGCCCAAATGTTATATACCTCGCATATATTTCCCGTTGAGGGCTGGTCGCTTACCATACCGTCAAGCAGCGCGTTTGCCGCCTTTATGGGATAGGGGTAAGCTATGTGGAGGGAGTTATAGGTGCCGATAAGCTTGAAGAAGCCGTTGGTGAACTTAAACTCGGTGCCCAGCGGATTTTTTTCATCGGTCAAGCCCCAAAGACCGGTGTCGGGATTAATCTTGTCGTTGAGGTACTTAAGAAGGATCTCATTCATAGTGAGACCTGCGTATTTCGTATACTTCTCCGATGCGTCAGCCGAAGGGGTGTACGTACCCATCTTCTTGCTGGCGGCGAAAATCTGGCTGTTGGAGGCATTTATATCGTTACCCGAGGCATAGGGGTCTCCGTCCATATTCAGACCCTCGAGGTAATCTATAAGGTTTTCAAAGCTGCTGACAAAGTCGCCCGCAGCGGTAGCTACAACCTCCGAGGTGCCTATAACCTTAGAAACCGCCGTCGCCACAGAGGCGGTGAAGCTTGCCGTCGATGTCACGGGCTTCTCGTCGGCAGGGTTGATGGGGACCTTTGGAGGATCTATATCAAGTCGAAGAGACTCCCAATACTGCTCGGGGGTAACGAAATCTCCTTTTCCGCCCGTGGGAGTGTTGTATGTAGGCTTTTCACCGAGAATTGACAGCATGGTCGTACACCATTGAAGATCTCGTCCGAGACGGGTGCGGCCCTTCGTGTCAAGAGTATTCTTCGGAACGTTGGGATCGTAGAAGTATCCGTTGGGATGCTGCAGACTCTTTACGTAATACACAAGACGGTACTTCATAATATCAGGCAGTGCGTTTACCCAGCTTCCGCCGTAGTAATTAAGCATACCCGACTCGGCGAGGAAATTCAACGCCTGGAACGTAGGCTCTGCACTGGGGAAATAGCCGGGGTTATCTCTTCCCGAGGAGGAGGAATAATAGGCACCGTAGCCCGGGTCATAGAGGTTCGCGTACCAGCCGATAAGCCTATCGTCGTACATAGAGTAAAGATCGCGGAGAGCATCGTAAATATCATCGTTAGTCAGCGCATCAATCTCTGCCCAAATCTCGGCGAGTTCGACGTTGTCTATCTCCGCCTGCTTCTCAATAAGGTCAACAGAGCCCTGAATAAGAATACCCTTTGCGGTAGCAAAGTACTCCTTATCCTTTGCATACTTCTCTACCAGCTCTTTCATTACGTAGGGAAGAGCCTGTATATCCGTATATGGATTGTTGTCAAACGCTACGGCAACCTTGCCGCTGTCGGCATAGACTAGGTATCTTGCCTCAAAGGCACCGCCCTTGTCCATTCGCCGAAGGAGTTTGTATGCCGTCTCGGATGTGGGTCTGTCGTATGCCTCGCCAATAATAATCTCATACTTCTCTTCGGAGTAGTACATATTTCCGACAGACACGTCAATTCCCATGACAGACAGATTATAGTCTAACTCGGTTACGGAGCTGCTGTCGCCGCCGATGCCGAGAACGATCAGAACCTCATCTCCCTCGAGATAAACCGTTGCGTCACCGTAATCAACGGGAGGCTTCTCATCGTTGCCGCCTTCGCTTCCGGTGTTATCGTCGCCTTCGCTTCCGGTGTTATCGTCGCCTTCGCTTCCGGTGTTACCGCCTTCGCCTCCGGTGTTGCCGCCTTCGCTTCCGGTGCTGTTGTCGCCTTCGCTTCCGGTATTGTCGCCGCCTTCGCTTCCGGTGCTGTCGCCGCCTTCGCTTCCGGTGCTGTCGCCGCCGTTGTCTTTATTGCAGGACGAAAGCATAGCCAACGCCATTACAAGCGCGAGTAACAATGCTAATACTTTTTTCATCGCCGTTCTCCTTTCAAAAATCGGATTTACGCCGTCGTCTTATCTATATACCGCGGTATTCTTTTTGACAACGGGCTTTGCGTTTTCAATTATAGATTTGTAGAGCTGCCACTCCCTGTCGTGGTAGATAGGAACGGGAGTGAAGCCGTAGGCGTTGAATATACTGAGAACTATTCCGTTGGTAGCCTTACCTATGGCATCAACGTCGCCCTCCTCAATTCTGAGTCCCGTAGGTATGCCGCCCTGGTGGTGTATAATCTCCTCTGGGCGATTGCCGCGTGTGACCTCGTGAGCGAAGGCTCCGTCAGGCTTCTGGTAGCCCGACTGCTTCTTGTAGGTATTAAGTATAGCCTCGGGACCCCTCTCCTTCATCGTCTTGTTGATTTTGGCAAGGAGTGCCTCCTGCTCCGACGCGGGATAGCAATTGATAACGTTATTCTTTGCCGAGATAAGCGCAGACCATATATTGTATACCGCGCAAATATTACCCGTTGAGGGTTCGTCTCCGAGAATAACCTCAAGGACGGAGTCTATTGCCTTCTCTATTGCGGGGTAAGGTATTCCCCAGCTGTTATAAATGACTATAACCTTGAAAAAGCCGTTGGTTCCGTTGAAGTTAACCTCGCCCGTCCAATAGCCCGTTTTCGGATTGATTTTCTCGTTCAGCCATTCGATAAGTCCTGCGGTGAGGGATTTGTCAGTACCGAGCCACCCCATTGCCTTGTCTCTCGCCATATACTCGGGGTAGGTGGCATTCAGGTGGTTGCCTGCAGGATATGTATGCTCAACTATGGGTACGTTCTCGTTGAGGTAGGCTATCATAGTCTCGCGGTTTTCAAGATACGCGGGGTAGTTCAGCGCGGCACCCGTGGGCTTTTTCTCCTCTTCCCCGCCCACCTCAAGACGTCGATAATTTGACACGGGGTTACCGTTTTTGTCAATTCCGTCACCGAGCATGCCGTTCGGAGTATCGTAGGTGGGAGAGGTGCCGAGCTTGCGGAGAAGGTCGGTACACCAGCCGAGGTCACGGCCTCTCTTGGGTACGCCCGTCGGATGATCAAGTCGCTCCTGGGTTTTGAGGTAATTATAGAAATAACCGTTTGGAAGCTGCATACCCTTAATGAAGCGCACGAGCCTTTCCTTCATTTCATTGCTCATAACCTTAGTGTAAGCTCCGCCCTGCTCGTCGAGCATACCCGAGAAAATGAGGAAGTGGAGCGCTTGATAGGTGCTTTCGATATCGGGCAGAAAGCCTTCGTTCTCCTTACCGCTTGTGGTGCAGTAGTAGGCTCCCATTCCCGGGTCATAGAGGTTCGCGTACCACTTAACGAGGTCGTCGGTGTACATCGTGTACATAAGCTTCAGCGCCTCGACTATTCTGTCAGCCTCCTCGTCTCCGCCCGCCTCCTCGCGCAGTCTCTGCCAATAGGGCTCGCGCCAGGTGGCATCGTAGCCGCTTTTATCTTTATCGTATTTACCGGTGTAAAAAATATCTTTCATAAATACGTCTCCTTTCAATACAGGTATAAAAGCTCACAGGCGTTCGGTTTTTGCAAACGGCAAAATAACCTTTAATAAAAATTTTTTCTTCAGGTTCTTTTATTTCATAATACAGTAAAACGGCTTTGATGTCAAGGCACTATTTAACTGCATCGGTGGATTATTTTACTTTTTGCTCATTTTGAGTTAAACCGATAAATAATCTGTGTTTTATTATTTGCATTTGTTATTTTTTCCATTATATCATAGTCAAAACCGCCAAATCAATAGCCGTTCATCCTAAAAAATACCCAAAAATTCACAAAAGCGCAAACGCCTACGGTTTTTTGCTTCAGATGAATTTTTGGGTATTTTGAAGGTTTTATTAAAGTATTTGAAGTTGATTATTCTCTTGACGGCGATTATGGGAATTTGCCGTTTTTATCAATTCAATCGGTTATCTGTAGATAGGAGTATTCTTCTTGATAACGGGCTTTGCCGACTCGAGAATAGACTTGTAGAGCTGCCACTCTCTTTCGTGGTAGATTGGAACGGGCGAGAAGCCGTAGGCGTTGAATATATTCAGGGTTATGCCCGTGGTAGCCTTACCTATGGCGTCAACGTCGCCCTCCTCAATTCTGAGTCCCGTAGGTATGCCGCCCTGGTGGTGAACAACCTCGTCGGGCTTATGTCCGCGTGTTACGGCGTGAGCGTAAGCGCCGTCCGCCTTCTGGTAAGCCGACTGCCTTCTGTAGGTGTTGAGGATAGCCTCGGGGCCTCTTTCCTTCATTGTCTTATCAATCTGAGAGAGAAGCTCCTCTCTTTCCGACTCGGGATAGCAGCGAATAACGTTTTCCTTCGCTGAAATAAGAGCCGACCAGATGTTATAAACCTCGCAAATGTTATTGAGGGTGGGCTGGTCGCTGAGGATAACCTGAAGGATAGAGTCTATAACCTGCTTTACCGCAGGGTAAGGAATTCCCCAGCTGTTGTAAATAACTATAATCTTGAAAAATCCGTTGGTTCCGTTGAAGTTAACCTCGCCCGTCCAATAGCCCGTTTTCGGATTGATTTTCTCGTTAAGCCATTCGATAAGTCCTGCGGTGAGGGATTTGTCAGTACCGAGCCACCCCATTGCCTTGTCGCGCGCCATATACTGAGAGTAGGTTGCGTTCAGATGGTTGCCTGCAGGATAGGTTTTCTCTACCACCTTTACGTTCTCGTTAAGGTAGGCAATCATAGTCTCGCGGTTCTCAAGATACTCGGGATAATTCAGCGCAGCTCCCGACACCTCCTTGCCGTCCTCGCCCTTTACTGCAGGGGAATAATTCGACACGGGGTTACCGTTTTTATCAATTCCGTTGCCGAGTATGCCGTTGGGAGTATCGTAGGTGGGAGTCTCGCCGAACTTCTTAAGAAGTCCCGTACACCAGCCGAGGTCGCGGCCTCTCTTGGGTACGCACGTCGGCTGATCAAGTTGCTCCTGGGTTTTGAGGTAATTATAGAAATAACCGTTTGGAAGCTGCATACCCTTAATGAAATATATGAGCTTTTGGCGCATCTCGTCGGTAAATATGTTTTTAAAGTCCCTGCCCTGCTCGTCAAGCATACCCGAGGTAACGAGGAAATTCAATGCCTGGTTGGTGCTTTCTATATCGGGAAGGAAGCCCTCGTTCTCCTTACCGCTTGTGGAGCAGTAATATGCGCCCATACCGGGGTCATAGAGGTTTGCGTACCACTTGACCAGGTCGTCGGTATACATAGTATACATAAGCTTCAGCGCCTCGACTATTTTATCAGCCTCCTCGCCTCCGCCTGCTTCTTCGTGAAGCTTTTTCCAATATGGCTCGCGCCAGGCAGCATCGTAGCCGCTGTTATCCTTATCGTACTTACCGCAGTAATAAACGTCTTTCATAGTCTTATTCCTTTCGTATGCTATGAGTGTACTCACACCCTTTTTTAATTATATATTATCGAGCGCGTCAATTCAATTGACATTTCTACCAAAAATCCAAAAATTTTTTTGGCAAATATGCTTAATAATAAAACAGCACCCGCGCTCTCGCGCGGGTGCTGCCCCACTTGGGATCTATTATCAAGCCGTGAAAGGAAGCGGCGTGATATCACAAAGTAATTATTACTCTGCGTATACGGGATAAACGAGAGTGAACGCGTTCACGGTCACAGTATCGCCTATAGCCGCCGGTGCGGACTCAACGGAATATCCGAATGCGTCGGAGGTAACAACAACGTATGAAGCGATAGTCTTGCCCTCTACGGTTGCTGCCTCGAGAGTATAGGTAGCTCCTGCCTCAACCTCATCGGATACGTCAGCGGTAGTTCCGTTGATAGAGACGTAAGGAGTAGCGCCGATAATCTTTGCAGGGTTATCTGCAAGAAGCTCCTGTGCAAGTGCGCCGTACTCAAGAAGCTTGAAGTAAAGCTTACCTCTCGTGGTGTCCTTGCCGTCGTTTACGCCAAGATTTGCGTTATCCTCAAGAGACTCGAGCGCATAGCCCTCGTCATAAAGCTTTTCGTAAAGGTACTGCTGTACGCTGTAGGTCATAGGCTCGCTCATAGCATCGCCTGCAACAATTCTTACAGTCTCCTCAGTAGCAAGCTCCTTTGCAGGAACGCCTCTGGTCTTAAAAATGTAACAGTCAACGCCGTATACGGTTGCCTCGGAGTAGCTTGTAACCTCGAAGGTACCGTTAGCATCCTCGCCAACGAGCTTGGGGGTTTCGCCTGTGGTTATGGTGTTCTTGGGAACAGCGTAGTAGAGATAAATATCGGACTCGTAGGAGATATTTGCGGAAAGAATTTCGGGGGTGGTAACCTTCTTATGCTCAATCTTGATGTCGTCAAAGAGCACAGTACCCTTTGTTGCATTTACTGCGCCGATCATAAAAGCATTAATATTAATTGCTTTATGTGTTCTGTAAAGGAAAGAATGATCGACTCTGTTGCCAACATAGGTACCGTTGACGAATACGGTAACGCTAAAGTTAGTTGTGGTGTCCTTGTTTGAAGCTGTAGGAGCGACGTCGCCATGGTAATAAATCATCTGAATCTCAAACCAACCGTTATCTTCTTCGTTGATAAGCTCTGTTACATCGTGTCCACCGATAGTAACCGTAGATCCGTTACGATAAATGTCGAAATAGAAGGTACGTGTTTCTCCGGAACCCATCATAATTCTCACAGGGTTGTTGTTGAGCTCGGAAATGTTCATTTTAAACGTAACTATCGCGGTGTTAACCTCGCTACTCGTTCCATTTTTAACAAAGCGGCAAGAGTCAGCATTAACATAAGTCGAACCGGTCTTTGTCCACTGGAATACCTTGCCCTGTGCATCGTCCTCTACGATTTCAAAAGCAACATTAGCTGATGTTCCGGTTACGTAGAGATTGTTTCCGGCATTGGCTGCGGTAACCGAACCGAGTGTTGCACCCTCAAAGTCGAATACTCCCTCGGAGTTTTTCGCATTGTCGGTGTTTGCTACTGCTCCATCCTCAGCGAATACGGTGATACTTAAAGCTGCGCAGATAATCAAGCAGAGAGCAAGTACTGCGCTAATTCTTTTTGCAATTCTGTTTTTCATAAATTTGACCTTTCTGTGTTTTTTGATTTTAATCTGTGCGTGTTTTTGCGGTGTGAAGCTTACCAAACGTTTGAATTCGTCCAGCCGCCGTCGTCGGTGTCTTTGCCGTCGCCAAGCTGACTTGTGGTAATAACGTCACGCTCATCGAGCTTGATAACTTCAATATCCGCTGTTTCGTATGGCTTCTTTGAATTCATTTGTTCTCCTTTCGTTTACGAGTATTTTGCCCGGGATTTATATGGTATTTGCTAAAACAATTATAAATACACGCCACCCGTGTCACGAAAACGGGTGTTTTTTGAGAATTTCCGCTTTCCTTCGGGGCTTCGCCCCAGCGTCATTCTGCCGCGCCGACATATTGTCTGCGCCGAAGGAAAGCTTCTCCAGCCAACAAAGAGTTATCGTCGGCAATTCGCGTGTGAATTGCCGAAAGCGGCGCGCCGCTTTCTTTTTTTAGGTTGTGTATTTGCCGTATGCTTTTGAGCTGCCTTCAGCTCGGGTGTCGGGGCTTCTTACTTACCAATCCTTTTGGTTCGTCCAGCCGCCCTCCTCGGAGTCGTTGCCTTCTCCTATCTGGGTGTTCGCACCGTCCGTGTCCTCATCGGTATCGGGGACTTCGGGAGTTTCGGGAGTTTCCGTACCGCCGCCCTCACCCGTGCCGGGATTCTCGGGGTCAGCTGTTCCACCCTCGCCCGTGCCGGGGTTCTCAGGGTCGGTTGTGCCACCCTCGCCCGTGCCGGGATTCTCGGGGTCGGTTGTTCCACCCTCGCCAGTGCCGGGGTTCTCGGGGTCGGTTGTGCCGCCCTCGCCTGTGCCGGGGTTCTCAGGGTCGGTTGTGCCGCCCTCGCCCGTGCCGGGGTTCTCGGGGTCGGTCGTGCCGCCCTCGCCTGTGCCGGGATTTTCGGGGTCGGTTGTACCGCCCTCACCGGGGTTCTCGGGGTCGGGCTCCTCGGGTACCGTGGGGAGAGGAATTACCTCGGGAGTCACGGTCATATCGTGTTCTACCTCGCTGCGGAATATAGTAAGGTCATCAATGAGCACAGTTCCAAGCCAGCCGTAGAGAGGAACAAACTTAACTGCACCTATCTCTGCCGCCTTATACGCCTTACTGTCAACGGTGGTCTTTATACCTATGAGCTTATCACCTGCGTATACTCTGGTGAAGTAAGGCTCGTTTTCACCGCCCTGGTAGTAGACGAACTTAAGCTCGAACCACTCTCCAACCTCTGCGCCTATATAGACGTCACCGCTGTCACTGACGTAGTAGAGATGCGTTCCATCAGCCTTAAAGAGGAAGGACTGAAGGAGCGACGAACCGTTATAGTGGGTAAGGTTTACCTTGAAGTTACCTGCGGTAAACTTTGTGAAGTTAAGCTTCATCGTTACGGTTGCCGTATCTGCCGAAGCCTTGGTGTAGTCACCCTTCACGGTGAGAATACCTGAATTGTTTTTGCCTGTTTTGTCAAACTTTAGATACTTATTCTCGCCATCGACTACTATCTCCGCTGTGCTGACGCCGTTATCAACGAACGTTGTAGCTCCGCCGTCAACGAACGCGCCCTCAGCGAAGCTGTCGAAGCTCTCGGAAATTCCGCTGTCAACTGCGGGCTTTTCGGGCTCTGTGGGAGTATCCGAGCCGCCACCCTCGCCAGTGCCGGGATTTTCGGGAGTCTCACCGCCGGGAACACCGGGGGTAAGAGTGAAGTCGTGGGTAATCTTATCTCTTACGATAGTTACGTCGTCAACAAGGATAGTGCCGAGGAAGTCGTAGAGAGGAATGAGCTTCACTACGCTGACCTGCTGAGCAGTGTAAGCCGTGCTTTTCACCGTGTCAATCACTCCGTAGAGCGTACCGTTTACGTAAACTCTAATGAAGAGGGGATGCTCATCGTTGCCCTCAAAGTATTCAAGCTTCAATTCGAACCACTCGCCTATGGCAACGCCCGTGTTCACGTCACCGCTGCTGCCTATGAACTGAAGCTTTCCGCCCACAAATCTGAAGTCTACCTGCTGAAGTGCGGAGCTTGCGTTGGAGTGGAGGAGGTTAAATCTTATTCTCTGGTTGTTCGCAGAGGTAACGTTCAGACGCATAGTAACCGTCGTAGTGTTGGCAGGGTTCATAGTTCTGTTACCCTTAACCGTGAGTGTACCCGAATTATTCTTCGCGGTCTTGTTGAACTCAAGGTAATTGTTGCCGTTCTCTTTTACGATTTTCGCATCGCTTACGCCGTTAGCAACGAATACGGAGATTTCACTTTCCTCGAATACTCCGGGTGTATAGTCCTCGAAGGTTTCGTTGACGTTATCGTCAAGATAGGAATACTTTATGACAGGACCAAGTCCCATAATAATCTCGCAGAAGCGCATCCAGTCCGACTCGGTATAAAGAGGAACCTTGTACTCAGTAAGTCCGAAGGAGCTGTATACCTGACCTACAACCGCAGTTGCGATAGAGGTAGCGTTAGTATCACCCTCCGCAAGACCGAGACCTGCGGGCAAGCCGTTAAGAGTATCTGCCGCAGAGCCTACGTTATCCGAGAAGGAGCCGTCGTCGTATCTGTAGGGTACGTACTTATTGTAGGTGTTGATAATGGCGAAGGCGCCCTTATCCTCGAAGGTCGCGTCTATGCGCTCTATGAGCGTTGCCTTTTCCGCATCGGAAAGGGTGCTGTAAAGGGTCACGTTGGAGCGCAAGCCCGCAATGCCGACCCAGATATTATAAACGTCACAGATATTACCCGTGGATTTCTGGTCGCCGAGGAGTCCCTCGAAAAGTCCCGTAAGGGCAAGAGAGGGCATCGGGAAGGGACGCTTACATTCGTTATATACGCTGATACACTTCATAAAGCCGTTTGTGGCGCGGAACTTCGTGGTCGCCTCCCACATACCCGTAGTGGGGTCAATGTGAGTGTCGAGGAAGTCGATAAGCATATCAACTAAGGTTTTGCCAAAGTAAGGCGAGGACTCGTCGGTACAAGCGCCAAGCTGTGAGCTGGCAGCCCTTACCTGGCTTGTAATAGCGCTGAGAGTGTTACCGACGGAGTAGGACTCCTCGTTGATTTTGCGCCCTGCGAGGTACTCTGCAAACTTCGCGTGGCTGGAGAGGTAATCGTCCGTTGCCACAGCCGAAACCTTAGAGGCTGCAATAGCCGCGGAAACGGCTTGGGGGGTACCCGTGCAGAGAGTTGCGGGGGCTCTGCCGCTTGAAACGTAGTTGCCGTCGGCGTCTATTCTGTCTCCGCCCATACCCGTGGGAGTAGTGTAGGTGGGACGCGCACCGAGCTTCGAAAGAAGGGTCGTAGCAGCCGCGAGGTCTCTGCCTCGGCGCTGAAGGTCACATCTTGCCTCCATAGTTTCCTTATCGTACTGGGGGTGGTAGAAATAGCCGTTGGGGTCCTGGAGGCTCTTCAGCATATAGATGATATCAGCCTTCATCTGCTCGGGAAGTACAAGGCCGTAGTTACCGCCTATTCTGTCTAACATTCCCGTTGACTCAATAAGTCCGAGAACCTGCCTTGTACAGGTTATATCGGGTCCGAAGCCCTGAGTATCTCTGCCGCTGGGCGCGCCGTAGAAGCCGCCTGCCCAATTGCCGCCCTTAACGTCCATTTTACCCGGTGCGTAAAGGTTGGCGAGCCAATCAATCATACTGTCGATATAGAGGGTGTAGAGGGTCTGCATAGCGTCGGTAATCTCGTCACCTGCTACTGCGCGAAGCTCATCCCACTTGGTAATAAGATACTCGGTGTCAATCTTCTCCTGCTCCGCGATAAGGTCGATAGTATCCCTTGCCGCGATACCCTTGGAGTAAGCCATATAGCCCTTGCCGTCGGTTGCGCCGTCAAGCAAGAACTCCAGGGCGTATGTAAAGGCAGAAAGGCTTGAAACGGTATTTTCGTCATAAGCTACGCCGATATCGCCGTCCTCGGCATAAATAAGGAAGCGTCCGTCGAAGTAGGCGTCCTTCTCCATTCTCTCGAGAAGCTCGTATGCCTTTACGGAAATGGCTCTGTCCTCAATGTAGCCGAATACAATCTCTCTGTCGCGCTCGGCGGCATAGGAGTTGTAGACTCTGCCCTCTTTGCCCGTCAGCTCGTCGAGAGCATCGCGTAAGCCCTGGACGTTTTCCATAGCTTTGGTGTCGGCTACAATTATATCTATCAGGTCACCGGGAAGTATTACGGTAGCATCACCGTAATCAACGGGAGGCTTCTCATCGCCCTCGTTCCCGTTACCATCGCCTGCGGGGGGATTGGTATTGCCGCCGCCCTCGCCTTCGGTGTTGTCGCCGCCTTCGCCTTCGGTGTTGTTGCCGCCTTCGTTACCGGTGTTGTTGCCGCCACCCTCGGAGGTGCCTGTATCGTCATTGTCTTTATTGTTGTCCTTATCTCTGTTGCCGCAGGATACAAGTCCCACCGTCAAAGTGAGAAGCAAAAGTAACACAACGAAAATTTTCTTCATAAAAACCTTCCTTTCTAAGTTAAACTATACGTTAAGTAACTAAATTAACACAAGTCCGAAAAAGTCGAACAAATAACTAAAGGTGTCAGGACAGAGACAATAACGGAATGTTCATAAGTCTGCCTTCCATAGACCCGACCCGGTTTATTTATACACTTAAACGGAAAAATGTTCAACGGGGAAAACATAGGAAACTTGTCAAGTTTAATATAAAATACAAATTACTATAGTTTTTCACCGTTTCTACTACAATTTTATCATACCGTGATTACCTATGACAATGGAGATTTTCCATAGAAATATTTAAAAAATCCATAGAAAAGCCGCAAAAATATTAAAATATGAAGTAAAATACGAAAGAGGCGCATAAGAAAGAGAGCATTTTCGGCTTACACCGAAAATGCTCTCGCTTTTCTGTTAGATGTAATTTTTTAATTTCTCGGGGAACTATTCAGCCTTGTCAGCAGGTACTTTACCGAAATAAACCCAATCGAAGTCCATACCGAGAATTGCCGAGCTGTCGTTCATAATAACTACGCAGTCGCAGTCGGAAAGGTCGAGACCTTCAAGCCACTTCTGTGATTTATCAACCTCTACGGTTTTGATAACCACGCCGTAATCGTTAATGCTCTCTGCCTTTACCGTGTATCCGTCAATGGTGAGACGAAGGGTGAACCATTCTCCAACCTTAACTCCAATGGACTCGTCATTAAAGGTAACGTAGCCTCCCGAGGAACGGAAGTTGATGTTTCTACCCGCATTTCCTGCTCCCGCGTAAGCTGTGCCGTCGTTAGCGTTTCCGGCAGTTCTTCCGTCATAGAAGCGGAAGTAGTTGGAAACAGTTTTGGAGTCGGTATAGCGCATTCTCGTCATAAATACCAGAGGCTCGTCGCCCGTAGCCGATGCATCTCTTTCAAAGAGAACCCAGGTCTGTGAGCTTGCCGCAGTACCGCTTGAGTTGAGGGAATATGCGGTTTTGTCCATAGAGAAGTACTTATTGTCGCCCTCAGCCACGATAGTGGTAGTTGCTGTCGCTCCGCTCTGGATATAGTGGTTAACGAGAACGCTGTCCCCGGCTGCGCTATCGAAGGTGAACGCGCCCTCTGCCTTATCGTCAAAGTCGGTTGCGCCCTCGGGCTTAAGGTCTACTATTTCCTTATACTCCATCTCACCGCCAAAGTAAACGTACTCAAAGTCGAAGGCCGCGTAGTCTCCTGCCTGACAGGTAAACTGAACTGATGATATACTCTCCATACTATCGTTTGTAAGGGTATATATCTGCCTGAGCGTTCCGTCATTCTCCACAACGTAGCCGACAACGGTAGTACCGCTGAATACGAGGCGAAGAGTGAACCACTCGCCCTCTTGGACGCCGTACGCGGAGGTGTTCAATCTTGTGCCCGACTGAGTAATCTCCGTTCCACCGCTTGACGGTGACGATGCGGTTCTTCCGTTATAAAGACGGATATGAGAGGTGTTGCCCTTCGTTAAGTCATATCTCATTCTCGTCTCAAACCAAATATCCTCGCTCTCGTCAACCTCTACGTTCTTCTGGAACACAATCCACGCCATAGCATTGCTTTGGGTTTCATCGGTTCTGCCCGACTTATTGAAGGAGAGGTACTTGGTTGCACCGTCGGATACTACAACGGACGTATCCATAATTGCGTAGCTTTGCTTAGCGGCTCCTATAAGAACCTCGCCTGAGCCGGGTGCGGTCCAGGTTCCTTCTGCGATTTCCTCGAAGTCCTCGGCTCCCGAGCTGCTGAGTCCGTAATCAATGCCGCAAAGCGAGCATACGCCCTCGTAGCCACCCGCGAAAACGTGATTAAGCTTATCTGTCGTTACAGTGTCTCTCGAAAGCTCTACCTTACATACCGTACAGTAAACTACGCTGTCGTAGCTGCCCTCTGCGGTGCAGGTTGCGCTTACTTCGTTCTCCACGACTGCAGCGCCACTAGTGTGACCCGTGGCAGCAACGGTTACGGTATTTCTCGAAAGCTCTACATTACATACCGTGCAGTAAACTACGTTATCGTAGCTGCCCTGAGTGGTACAGGTGGGAGCCTTATTGTTTTCTACAACTGCCGTACCGCTTGTGTGACCCGTCTTGGGAACGCTTACGGTATTTCTCGACATTTCCGTATTACATACCGTGCAGTAAACTACGTTATCGTAGCTACCCTCTGCGGTACAGGTGGGAGCCTTATTGTTTTCCACAACAGTCGCACCGCTTGTGTGAGCTGTTTTGGGAACACTTACGGTATTTCTCGAAATCTCTACCTTACATACCGTACAGTAAACTACACTGTCGTAGCTGCCCTGAGCGGTGCAGGTGGGAGCTTTATTGTTTTCCACAACTGCAGC
>JAFUPM010000060.1 GCA_017481225.1 Clostridia bacterium | reverse complement strand
TTATGCACGCCGCCAGCGTTAATCCTGAGCCGGGATCAAACTCTCTAAAAAATTGTATATTCAGTCCGTAGACTTAATACCTTTTCCAGAGCTAATTTTAATCTTAGCTTTAACTTACTCTTTTGAGTTTCTCAATGTGTTTCTTTCATTAACGAGAATGCACAATTTGTGCTTATTTCGTGTTGTTCAATTTTCAATGATCAAGCACTCGCTCAAGGTGCGAGCTTTATTATTCTATCACAATGTCAAAAAAATGTCAAGCCCTTTTTTTAAAAAAATTTCAAAAAAATGAATTATTGTGCAATTTTCATAGAATAACTAGATAAAAGGGGGTATTTTTATGGCATCTATCTTAATAAGAACACTGATAATATACATTCTGCTGACCTTTACCCTGCGGATTATGGGAAAGAGGCAGATTGGCGAGCTGGACGTGGGGGACCTGGTTTCTACCCTTTTAATTTCGGAAATTGCGGCAATTCCCATTGACGACCCCGATATACCTTTGCTTAACGCGATAGTGCCTATTCTGTTTATTTTCTCCCTGGAGGTAATACTTTCAACCCTCAAAAACAAGTCCGAAAGAGTGAAAAGATGTCTTGACGGCGAGTCGGTCTTTATTATATATAAAGGTAGACTTTTGCAAAGCGCGCTCAAAAATAACCGCATATCCATAAACGAGCTTCTCTCGGCTATACGGGGTCAGGGTGTGGGAGATATCAAGGACGTGGAATACGCGCTGGTGGAGCAGAACGGCTCAATTTCTGTAATAGAAAAGAACAAAGGCGAGCTTGCCCACGCCATTGTAATAGACGGCGAGGTAATTGAAGCTACGGTAAAGCACCTGGGGTACAACGAGGGGTGGCTTGATAAAAGGCTCGGAGAGTGCGGAGCCGGGCTCGGGGAGATTTTCCTTATGACGGTGACGGACAAGGGAGATATAAACATTATATATAAGGATAAGGAAAAATGAAAACAAAAATTCTGGCAGTTGTAATTTTTATCGTTACGGTTACCCTGACCTCCGTCAATACCTTCTGCCTTGACAGGTCTATCGGTGAGATTATAACAAGGGTTGAGGGTCTTGAAATATCGGGAAATAATACCGAGGAGGCTTTTGAAATTGCGTCGGACATAAACGAGATGTATGAAAGCCGACAAACCTATATCAGCCTATCTGTGAGCCATAGCGACCTGACGGATATTGAGGCGGCGCTTGTGGAGCTGCTCGGACGGCTGAAGGTGGGAAATGCCGAGGAGGCGGAGGTAACGAAAAGCCGCCTCGTAGATGCACTAAAGCACTTAAGGCGGCTGTCGGGGGTGAATATTGATTCTATTATTTAGGAGTGAGGTTTCTATTCAATCTGAATTTTATGGAAAGAAGCCTTCCCTACACTTGAATATTGAGAGTTGAAGCTTTCCTTTTGACTGAATTTCAACTGTAGAAGCTCTGCTCCCACCGGAATATTAGGGTTGAAGCTCTCCTTCTGCCCGAATTTCAAGCGTAGAAGCTCTGCTTCTGCCTAAATTTTAAGAGCCGAGGTTTTGCTTCTACCTGAATTCGGACATATCAGCGGTGTAGGCGCGCTCGCGCATAACGGTGTAATACTCCGAGGTTAGGTCGGGGGAGGAAAGAATACCTGCTCTCTCACGCAGCGCGCGGATAACGTACTCAGGATTTAAGAAGCTGGACTGGTCGGCAGAGAGGACGCAGCTTATGCGAAGGGCATCGCCGTCGAGAACAACCTTTGCCGCTCTGATAAGAGGACGGATATTTACGGTTTGCTCTCCGCTTTTCGTTTTCTTCAATACCTCGAGGGTATCGGCGCAAAGTATCTGCTCACAGCGAGCAGCCAGCTCCTCGGTGGCACCCTTCGTTGTAACGGTGAGAGTGTAGGAGAGCCACTTCATATCTGTGAGGGGGGTGTCGGGATAATACGCCTCGGTGACCTGCATTTCGTCGGTCATATTGGCGTTGAGCCTAGCCATAGCCTCGCGGGGGTCCACGCGGTCACAAAGCCTCAGGTCCATATACTCTGCCCTGCTCTCCGCGCCTATGGACAGGGGTGCGGCAAATACCATTTTGGGCTTTGGATTAAAGCCCTCGGAATAGTAGAGGGGGAGGTCTGAGCGAACTATAATTTTATTCATAGTTCTCACAAGGTCAAGGTGGGAGACGTACTGCAGTCTGCCTATTTTGTAGAACTTCAGGCGAAGAATGATTTTGATATTATTGTGGGGGTTGTTCACGTCCTTATCGGGCGGAATTACCTTCTCTTCTACTTGCACCATCTGGTCTTACCTCCAAGCTTATTTGCTCCGCAACCCGAGCATTTCTCGGCGCAGGAGGGTGTGGTTTTCTCCTCGTAGGCACGGGCGCGCTCACGGAGAAGGAACGCCTTGGTTACGCCGACGTCTATGATATCCCAAGGCAGAACCTCGTCAAGTCCGAAGCCGCGAGTGGTATAGAAGTCGGGGTCAACACCGCATCTTGCAAAGGCATCAACCCAGCGGTCATAGTCAAAATACTCGTCCCAGGCGTCGAAGATTGCGCCCTCCTCTACGGCAAGGGCAATTGCGGGAGCAACCCTTCTGTCGCCTCTTGCAAGCACAGCCTCAATACGCGACACCTTAGCATCGTGGTAGGCGTACTTGATACGGCGGTCCGTTATGGAATTTTTAAGATGCTGCTGCTTTTCTATAAGGGTCTCGAAGCTGTCCTGCTTTTCCCATTGGAAGGGAGTGAAGGGCTTCGGAACGAAGCAGGATACGCTGACGGTAACGCCGATGCCGCGAGGACGCTCGGGCTTCGGGAGCTTGAAGTATGCTCCGACAACGCGCTTTGCAAGCTCGGCAATTCCCTCTATATCCTCAAGTGTTTCGGTGGGAAGTCCGTTCATAAAGTAGAGCTTAACGTTGCTTTTGCCGCCTCGGAAGGCTATGCCGACGGAGCGCATAAGGTCCTCCTCGGTGACGTTTTTGTTTATAACGTCGCGCAGGCGCTGTGTGCCTGCCTCGGGGGCGAAGGTGATGCCGCCCGTTCTGACGGAGGATACCTTCTGCATCAGCTCCTCGGAGAAGCTGTCGATGCGGAGCGAGGGGAGCGAGAGGCTGACGTGGGCAGGGTCGGTCCACTTAAGAAGGTCGTCGGTAAGCTCGGGAAGCCTCGAATAATCGCTTATTGATAGGGATATCAGAGAAATTTCGTCGTAGCCCGTGTTGTCAAACAGGCACTTCGCCTGCTTACAAAGGGTCTCGGGAGACTTCTCTCTTATGGGGCGGTAAACCATTCCCGCCTGGCAGAAGCGGCAGCCTCTGATGCAGCCGCGGTAAACCTCCAGGACAATTCTGTCGTGGACGGTTTCTATATAGGGCATAATCAGCTTCTCGGGATAGGGCGCCTTATCCATATCCGAGACTATTCTTTTGCGGATTTTTTTCGGTACGTCGGGATAGAGGGGCTCGTACTCGCGAAGGGTGCCGTCCTCGTTGTAGCTGACCTTGTAAAGGGAGGGAATGTAAACGCCCTCTATGTGAGATGCCTCGCGCAGGAAGCCCTCACGGGTGTAGCTGCCGTCCTCGCGCATCCTGTTGTAGAGACGGCATATTTCAACGAGGACCTCCTCGCCCTCACCAACGTTGATAAGGTCGAAAAACTCAGCTACGGGCTCGGCGTTGTATACGCAGGGTCCGCCGCCGATTATTATGGGGGTGTCCTCGCTTCTGTCCTTCGCCCAGATGGGAATACCCGCAAGACGAAGCATAGCAAGAGCTGTGGTGTAGCACAGCTCATATTGGAGGGAGAAGGCTACCATATCGAAGGCAACAAGGGGGTCGCCGCTTTCAACGGCGGCAAGAGGAATGGAATACTCCTCCATCTTTTCCTTCATATCGGTCCAAGGAGCGTAGACGCGCTCGCACCAGATATCCTCTTCTCTGTTAATAACGTCGTAAAGAATTCTGACGCCCAGATTGGACATTCCAATCTCGTAGGTGTCGGGGAAGCAGAAGGCAAACCTGCACTTCACCTTCGATTTATCCTTCATTATACTGTTATATTCCCCGCCGATGTATCTGCCCGGCTTTTGCACCGACTTAAGCACGGAGGATATATTTCTGTTCTGCATTTTCTTTCCTTTCGGCAAGGGCAAAAGATGCCCTTTAATATATTGTATGGGGCTGCCCCAAACATAAATTTGAGGCAGCCTCTTTCGCTTTGCGGCGTTGCCGCAGATATTTTTTCGTCTTTTGGAATTCTACCCAAAAAGTGTGTAAAAAGCTCCAAAGGAGAGCCGTTTTCGCACCCAAATTACCGAAAAAACGTGTAACGGGTGCCGTGTTTCGGATTATTTGCCCGATTTATCGTTTTTCTGAATAAAGGTTCTGCGAGTGGCTATGCGAACGGCTCCGAACCACAGAAGCTGCCAGATAACGTAGGCAAAGGAGGGTACGCCAACACCAAGGAGTGAAAGCACGGCACCCGAAGCAATGCCTGCCGCCATAGCATATATTTCCGTCTTGGCAAGCTTCTCTGTAAATCTCTTATACTTCTTCGAGAGAAGGAGAAGGTCGATAGCGTTAATTCTGTCACCCGAGGTCACTATACCTGCGCTTACTCTGCCGTAGAGCTTATCCTCGTCGGTACCCGGAGCAAGTCTTTTCATAACGCGCATACAGTCCGCGCCTGCGGAGAGGATACGGAGAAGCTCGTTGGATACGTTGGGGTCGCGGGTGTAGATAAGGGGTACTATCTTCTCCTTTTTAAGAGTGGGAAGAAGCATTGTGAATTCCTCGGAGAAGGAATATCTGATGTAGAATTTAGCGGTGACCTCACCGTCCTCGGAGGCGTACATAATCTTGGTGGTATCAATACCGCCCTCGCTGCGCGAGGTGCCCTGGGGGATAGCTATGCCGTGGCGGCGCATATAATCCTCTGTGCCTGCGGCGATACGTCTGCCGCCTACGTCACCCGAAAGTCCGTCCTCCTCTATCACGGGAGAAAGGGCGGGAGAAAGACGGATGCGCTTATCAAGCATATTGGACAGGATATAGAAGAGAGGTCCGCCGACTACGGCAAACAGAGAGAACATCTGGTGCATTACGCGCTGCATTTCGTCTCTGTCAACGTAGAGCATAAAGCGCTTGAGGTTAACATCCTCGTCACCGAATATCTCAACGTCCTCGAAGGCTATTACGTCAACGTCGGAGAACTCGTAGAAGCTCTCCTCGCCAACTACCGCGCTGTCGTCGCGAAGCGCCGCGTCCTCGGCATCAAAATAAGAAATCTTGTGGGAGATGAGCGACACGGTGGGAATACCGAGGAGGAATACGAGTGTGAATGCGGAAATTGCAGAAAGCAAGCCGCCGGGTATGAAGTAGCAGACAACGCCTGCAACGAGGGATATACCGAAGGTTATGGCGAGAATTAATGCCGTCTGCTGCGTTTTTTCCGCAGTTTTAGAGGTTTTCTTGAAGAAATCAGTAATAAAGCTTGCGCGGAAGATACGTGCTGTTCTCGACTTATATTCGTCAATCAAGCCGTCAAGAGCAAGGTTCTCGTCGGGGAGGGCTCTTGTCATTTTCCTATCGAGAATACACTTCTCGTCACCGTCGGATATCTGCTTGAAGGCTGCAAAATCAGTCTCAACGCGAAGGTAGGTCGCGTATATTGCAGAGACGGAAAGCAGACCGAAGAGAGAGCCGAAGAGAGGATAATCCGTAAGACCTGCGAAAATTACAGTAAGCGAATAGGCAACACTTACAAGAAGCGCTGCGCTGAGGGTAAGCTCGGGCGTTACGCGGGAGGATATGAGCTGCTTTACTGCGCGGACGGTCTCGGGAATTGCAAGCACGTAAAGGCAAGCAACGAAGAGAAGGTCGTAAATAGCCACAGCGCCCGTTACCTTCGAGGTTGAAAGAACGGTCTCGGGAATTACTCCAAAGGCGGCTAAGGTCTCGTAACCTATAAGCAAAAGAAGGAATGCAAGGGCGGCAAAGAGTCTGATTTTCACCGACATAATGCCGTCAAGGAATCTGTCCTTGAAGCCGTCGCGCTGCATTGGGTGAGTGAACTCGGTTGCCGTTTTCTTCTGCGAGTCGGACCCGTCGGAAACGCCGTCGGGGGCTATGCGTGTATACTTTTTGCCCTTCGGACGTCCTGCGTAGTCCACAACTCTTATATCTCCCTCGTCGGGGTCGGGAATGGAATATTCCTTCTTTTTGACGGGTTCGGGCTCGGGCTCAGGCTCCGGCTCCGGCTCGGGCTCGGGTTCGGGCTCGGGTTCCGGCTCTGTGGCAATGAGCTTCTCGATATCGGCAAGCTCGTCCTCTACCGTGCGCTCTCTTTCCTCCTCGGGGGGCTGTTCTGTATCGCCCTCGGAGAATTTATATACGTTCAGCGTTTCGCTGTCCTCGTCTGCTGCTGGGCGTGAGGCTGTAACGACAACGCCTTCTGAGCTATCGGGAATTTCAGCCGTCGGGTCAAGCTCGTCGACAGCTTCTGTTATCTCCTCGGGAGTAAATTCCGACACACGGGTCACGGGTATCTTCTTTTCCTCCTCCGTGGGTGCCTCCTCCTTGCGGCGTGGACGGGGGTCGTCCTTCATACGGTAATACTCACTCGCTTCGGTAAACCTCGGTACGTAGGTCGTCCATATTCTGGAGGGGGTATCGGGGGTTGGGGGAGTATCGTACTTCGAGTCAACGGCGAAGGCGTCTGGGATAGAAAACTCGTCCTTATGGGGCTCTGCCTCCTCCTTCGGCTGTGACTTCCTTTTGGGAGGTGCCTTCTTCGGCTTCTCTTCCCTTTCGGGCTTGGGCTCTGCCGCGGCTTCTGCTTCGGGCTTTGGCTCGGGCTTTGGCTCGGGCTTCTTCTCGGGTGTGGGCTCGGAGGGGCTACTCTCCGTAACGTACTCGAACACCAAGCCCTCGGCGGGAAACTCAAACTCGAAGGAGCCGTCCTCGCCTTTGCTAACGACGGTGGAGTCAGGGTTGCCTTTGATTGTGTCTATAGTGTCCTTGATTTTATTATCTTCCATCTCGCTCCTCCTTACTTATTTCTTTGTCTTGCCGCCTCGGTCAGAATGACAGCCGCGGCGCAGGATACGTTGAGCGAGTCAACGCATCCGTATAACGGTATGGAAACCGTGAAATCGCATTTTTCCTTTACAAGCCTCGACACGCCGAAGCCCTCGCTTCCAAGGACTATAACGGCACCCGAGGTCATATCCGATTTAAAATACTCATCGCCGCCCATATCGGCGCAGTAGAACCACAGACCGCGCTCCTTAAGCTCCTCTACGGTCGAAGAAAGGTTTGTGACCTTGGCTACGCGCATATGCTCAACGGCTCCTGCGGACGCCTTGGCTACCGTGGTTGTCAATCCTACGGCGCGACGCTTCGGAATAATAACTCCGTGGGCTCCCGAGCATTCGGCAGACCTTATAATAGCACCGAGATTATGGGGGTCCTCTACTCCGTCAAGCATTACTATAAGGGGCTTCTCTCCCCTCTCTTCGGCATAGGCGAGGATATCGTCAACGGTGGAGTAGTTGCGTTCGGAGGCTATGGCTACGATGCCCTGGTGACGGGCGCCGCCCGAAAGCTCGTCAAGCTTTCTCCTATCCACCTCGCGTATTTGAATTTTGCGCTCGGAGGCGATGCCGATAAGCTGATTTATAGAGCCCTCGCGCTCGCCTGTCTGAATGAAAATTTTCTCTATATCTCTGCCTCCCGAGAGCAGCTCCTTGACGGCGTTTCTTCCGCTTACGACGCACTCGTCGCACTCAGCGGTAAGCCTTGGCTGTGAGTAGGCTCTGTCGGACGCCGCCCTGCCGCGCGCGGGGCGTTTTTTGTTGTTTTTATATTCCATTTTTCTTATTTTTTCCTTTGAATTTTATGACACGGGTAAGCTCTCTTACGGTTTTTACGGGTCTTAGAAGAACTCCTCTTATAAGCCTCCAAAGAAGGAAGAAGGGTATAAGCAGCTTGTATTTATAGAAGAACGGCGCGTTGGACTCATACCATTCCATAGGCGGGAACAAGCGGCGGAAAACGTAGCGCAGCTTAGCGCCCTTCTGACCGCGGTCAGCCTCACGGGAAAGCTCGTTATTTATCCTGTTTCCAATACTGCCGTAGGTACCGCTGCCAAGGAATGCCGAGAGAAGCTCGCGCTCTCCGTCAGAAAGCTCAAGCTCTCCGTGGAGAAGCGATAACGCACCCTCGGGAGTGAAAAGCTTCAAGGCAAGCTCGCGTGTTCCCTTCTCGTAGTCGGCAATGCCGATTTTTGAAAGCTCGCGCTCTACGTAGTCGAGGGAAAGTCCGGGCTTCGCCTTCAGGTAAACGTAGGTATCGAGCAATGAGCGTATACCCGTACCGCCGAAGGAGAAGTGCTTATATTCGTGGGCTTTAAGGTAGATGTAAAAGTCCTCGTCGGACAGGACGTAGTGGTAGGAGGTGCCCTCCACAAGGCGGGCTCTTTTCACATAGTCCTTGAAGTAGCAAAAAAGCTCCTCACCCTCGGTTCTTGCAAAGAGGGATACGTGCATTTCGTAATTATAGACAGGCTTTTTCAAATAGACGTCGTGGCAGCCCTTGCCATACTCCTCTGACTCGAAGCCTAACTCCTCCATAATGCGGCGGACGTCGGCGCGGCGAGAGGGGTCAAACAGAATATCGTTATCCGACATCTGGCGCAGACCCAACGCGGGATAAAGCTCCTTGAGTATTACGCCCTTCAGAGGCATATAATAGATACCCTCGGCTTCAAGCCTTCCGCAAAGAGCTGCTCTGCCGTTATCCAAAAGCATATTTTTTCGGATTGATGCCATTTTCCCGACGGTCATCTCCTCGGTGGAGAGACCTACGCGCTCAAGAGAGGCTGCGGCTATGGCATCCAAGGACGAGCGACGGGCGAAGGCGTAAGCCGCCTCGGCGGATATATCCCCAAGCTCGGTGGGTGCTTTGCCGCAAAGCTCGCACGCCGCAAGATAAATTGTGGCAATGCCTGCAAGAGGCAGCTCCTTTTGTTCCATCGTTTTCCTTTCCTTATAGGGTTAGCCCGTTTGTTTTTTGCTGTGTGGCAGACGGGATTTTTTACGCTGTGTCTGCCGCTTAGGTGGGCGTTTGGGTTGCCCGTGTAAGTTTTTCGGCAGACGGAATTTGTGCGCTTTACCTGCCGCTTAGGCGGGCGTTTTGGTTGCCAGTGTAAAATTATTTTTTATTTCTTCTTCCGCTTTTTGCCGAAAATAAGGCGGAAGAGCGCCTTGATTTTAAAGACTGTAAACCTAATAAAATATAGGTCGCACACCGCGAAGCGGTAGAGCTTATAGGATAGGGTGTCGAAGGAGATTTCCCTTCCCTCTCGGATAATGCCTGTCAGAACGCCGATAACATGGCGGTCACAAATTCCGCGCTCGCGGAAGATGCGGTTGTCGCCGCAGATAATATAGCCGTCAGGGAGAACCTTGTGGACGCGGTGCAAAACGTACTGACCGCTGTCCCTCTTATAGAGGGGAACGTCGCCTTTTTTAAGTCTGCCCTTGGGGCTTTCGATAATAAGCACGTCCCTGCCCTCCTTGATAAGGGGCATCATACTGTCACCGACGTTCTTATAAATTATCCTGCCGTGGAGGGCAAGCTGCTCCTCGAAGCTTGAAGTATTACTCATCTATAGCTCCGATTTGGCGCAGAGAGGCGAGAATTTTATCAACGTCGCGCTCAATTTGCTCTCTTTTGGCGTCGTACTTTTCAAGCATAGAAAGTATAATATCCTCCCTGGTTGTTTCCTCCGATAAAAGGTCGATAATATCGGCTGCGGTGCTGTTGCTTCTGACCATACCCGAGAAGCCGCCTCCTACGGAGACCATAAGCTGCTCGTCGCCGCTTTTATGTGTTATGAAGGTGCTTTTAAGCTTCATATCCTTTTCCTTTCGTTGTCCGGTCCGTTTCGTGACGGGGCTTCATCCCGTTGTAGGCTACCTCTGCAGCGGAGTCCTCCATATTGCACCCGAGCAGGTACGCGCCCGAGAGATTAAGGAGTCTGTCCACAAGGGAGAGGAGCTTCGCCATACCCGCCCTGTCGGACACGCGGTAGGTTTGCTGAAGAAATTGAACGAGAGCCTCGGTGCGCCCTATGGGCTTAATGCTGTTTTCTGCGGCTCGCGTGAGTATGCACACGGCGCGCAGGGGCGCGGAAATATTCGAGCCGAGATTGTGCTTGCCGCGCCAGGGAGTGCCGTATACGGTGACCCCGTTTTCTCCGATATGAAGAAGCGGCTTATCGTCGTTTATCATCTTTACCCTATCCCCGAACACACGGCGCCAAAGGGCTGTGTGGGTGGACTTTCCCGTTCCGCTTCTGGCGGTGAAGATATACGCCTCACCGTCCATCATAAGTGAGGAGCCGTGGAAGAGGATAACGTCATAGTCGAGCATCCTCTCGGCAATCTTGCGGTAAAGGGCTAAGGTTTCAAGATAGGGCGCGGGGAATTTGTAGGGGGGCAAGCCCTCAAGCTTTCGCTCATTATCCGACTTCAGGCTCTCCGCCTCGATATCCTCCGCCGTAACCTCGACGGAAAAGTCGGGTGAAAGCTCACAGAGATAATCCCTGCAAAAATCGCGAGTGGACTCGTAGAGCGCGCGAACTGCAACGCACCTGCCCGCTAAGGCAATATTAAACTCTGTCATAGGGGCAATCTCCTCTCGCCATAAATATACATAATAATTATAAAATAAAATGTGTGATTTGTCAATCATTTTTCGACAGGCTTTTATTATTTTTTAAAAATTCACTTGAAATCCTGCCTGTCCTATGCTAAAATAGAAAAAAACTTCGGTCAGTGTCCGAGAAACGGAGAAAATTATGTATTTCGTTTGGTGCGGAAAGAGAGATGAAATAAACGCTCTCGCTGTATTTTACATAAAGCTTGATACTCCCTGCGAGAGAGCCGTTATATGCGCTGCGGACTACTATCGCGTATTTGCCGACGGGGAGCTTCTGTCATACGGGCCCGAAAGATGCGCCGCAGGGTATGCGAGGACTCGCGACCTTGATATCAGCGGTGTCCGTGAGCTGAGGGTTGAGGTGCTGTCCTACGGCACGGCTAACTACTGTGTTGACAGGCAGGACCCCTACTTTGCGATAGAGCTGTCTTCTGGCGGTAAGGTTATCTACGATTCTAGGGATTTCAAGGCTTACAGACCCGAACACAGAATTGTGAATATGCCGCGCTACAGTCCCCAAAGAGGCTACGCCGAGGGCTACGATATGACGCGGTGCGAAAAATCGCCTCTTGAGCTTTACCCCGTTCCCTCCCCCGTGGTGCTTGAGGGGTCAAGAGACGTTTGCGACTACGGGAAGTATAGCTTTAAGGAGGTAGGCGCAGGCAGCTTTGAGGGCTTTGACGGTATTAATACCCCTACTTGGCTGGCGAACGGCACCTACTCTATTTCTGATAAGGAATTTTCTATAGAAGAGACCCTTGAGCGCTGCAAAAATTCGGGTTATACATACGAAGAATACGAGCTTTATGCGGAAAAGTGCGGTTTTCTCTCCTTCGATATCACCTCGGAGGGCGAGGGCGAGCTTGTTGCCGCCTTCGAGGAAATCAAGCCCGAGGGCAAATGGATATTCAGACGGGCGAAGTGTAACGACTTCGTTTACGCAAAGGTGCCAAAGGGAGAAAGCGCGGTCTTAACCGTGGAGCCATACGCTGTGAAGCTGCTGAGAATTATCCACAGCGCGGGCGTGAAGGTTACGCCAAGGCTTATTGCCGTCGAAAACTGCAGAGCCGACAAGGTTTCCCTCGGGGGGGATGAAAGAATTGTCCGAACCTTTGAGGCGGCAAGAAACACCTTTATGCAGAATGCCGTGGATATCTTTATGGACTGCCCCGGCAGAGAGCGTGCAGGTTGGCTGTGCGACGCCTTCTTCACCGCTAAGGCGGAGCTGCTCTTTACGGGAAAGAACACTATCGAGCGCGCATATCTTGAGAACTTTCTTCTGGCAAAAACGCCCGAGCTGCCTGAGGGTATGCTGCCAATGTGCTTCCCCTCGGAGCAATCTAACGGAAGGTATATACCGAACTGGGCTATGTGGTTCGTAATAGAGCTTTGGGACTACCTTGAGAGAACGGGTGACAGGGCTTTAGTTGATGCCGCCAAGGATAAGGTGTACGGTATTGTCAAATTCTTCGATAAATACCTGAACTCCGACGGACTGCTTGAAAACTTGGAGAGCTGGGTGTTTATTGAGTGGAGTATATGCAACGACGACGAGTACGTGAAGGGTGTGAACTACCCTTCAAATATGCTCTATGCGTTTATGCTGGATAAGGTAGCGGAGCTTTACGGCGACTCTCCTCTTGCCCATCGCGCCAAAAAAATCAGAAAAACCATAAAAAAACTCGCCTTCAACGGCAAATTTTACGTAGATAACGCGACACGGGTGGGGGGTAAGCTTCAAAATGAAGAAAATCACCTGAGCGAAACCTGCCAATACTACGCGCTGTTTATGGGGCTTGAATGTGACGAAAAATATAAGAAAATGATGATAGAGGAGTTCGGTCCTCTTCGCCAAGATGCATACCCCGAGGTGGGCAGGAGCAATATGTTTATCGGTAACTATCTCCGCTTCTTCTGGCTAAATTCCATAGGGGAGCATGAGAGAGTTCTTAATGAATGCGTGGAGTATTTCGCGAAAATGGCGAATAATACGGGCACCCTTTGGGAGCATGACAGAGCTACTGCAAGCTGTAACCACGGCTTCGCCTCGGTGGCGGCAAACGTAATTCTCGCCTCCCTCATAGGCTACGAGACCACAAAGGACGGCGCACCCGTTTTGAAGGAGGGCTTCAAGGCTCCTTCGGGCTACGAGGTGAAGGTAGAATTCAACTATTAATTGGTTTGGGCTGTTTTTTGATTTTGGCGCGCAGGTGGAATTCCGCTGTTAATAAACTGATTCAGGCTGCTTTTCAAGCTACGGCGCGCAGGTGGAGTTCGGCTGTTAATAAATTAATTCAGGCTGCTTTTCAAGCTGCGGCGCACAGATGGAATTCGGCTGTTAATAAATTGATTCAGGCTGCTTTTTCAATCTACGGCGCGTAGGTGGAATTTGGCTGTTTAGGTCTATTCTGCTCGGCAAAAATCAAACCGAATACTTATGTAATAAACGGTAAAAAAGAAAAAGGCGGATGCTCAATGCATCCGCCTAAAATTTTAGTTAATCAATTCTCGGGCTTTTTCTCAAGCTTCAAGGGATAGTCGCCAAGATGCTCCATTTTAAAGCCGGACTTCTTATACTCCTCGTAGTCGAAGGCTTCAAGCTCGTCGATAGCAAGCTTATGGAACTCATAGAAGTTATGCCACCACTCGTAGCCTGTACCTAGGTCGGCGTTAAGATATGCGTCTGCAATGTCGCAGCCCATAGCGGGTGCTACGTAGAAGGCACCCATAGCGAGAACGTTAACACCGTTGCCCGTGATAGCTCTGAGAGCTGCGGGAACACTCTCTACTACGCCTGCGTGAACGTGGGGACACTTGCTAGCCGCGATATGAATACCCATACCCGTACCGCAGAAGAGCAAGGCTCTCTCAAAATTCCCCTCGGAAATCTGCGCGCCTACGCGAAGTCCTACGCGGTGGAACATATTCTCGGTATCGTCGGGGTCACTGTCTGCCGTTACACCGAGGTCGGTAATCTTCCAGCCCTTCTCCTTAAGATGCGCAACAACTGCCTCCTTGAGAGGATAGCCTGCAAAGTCCGCGCCTACTACAAGATATTTGTCCTTAACTGTTTTCATATTTTTACCCCTTTTTGTAAATAATTATTTGCAAAATCAGCATTTTAACTGAATTTACAGAAATAGTTTTACCCGAATCCTTCCGCACTCAAAATAGAAAATTTGACTTGCGTTGAGCTTTCGGCTTTAGGTAACTACATATTTATTATAACATCGGGTGAAGTGTTTGTCAAGGTTCAGGTAAAATTATAATTCGGTTTTTGCTCTCTTTTATATGCCAAAATCATAAATTTTTATTAAACTTATTTGTTTTTCCTTTACTTTTTCTGATTTCGGTGCTAAAATAGTGCCAGAAAAAACCATTTAATCGGCATACTTACGTATGCGCGGAAAGGAGTTACAAATGTCAGACAGGAAAAAGCCTCTGGTCATTGTTGACTACGTTGAGGCAGGAATGGGCCATATAGTTACCGCCCAGGCTATCTCCGATGCCCTTCGCGAAAAATACGGCGAAGAGCTTGAAATTAAAGACAACTATTCTCTTCGCGACAGCGATGACCCTTGTCTCCCAAAATACGAGAGATTTTTGGTACAGCAGGTTAAGCTTCACTCTCAGCTTCACGGCTATTCGAGATTTCAGATGATGTGCATGCACATTGCAGGTGTCAAGAACTCGCTTCGTATTGTTCACAGCGGCTACTATCATAAGCAGACCACAGCGCTTGTAGAGCAATTTCGCAAGCTCGACCCCGATATGATGGTATTCACCCATTATTTCACACTCTACGCAGGAATTGTCTACAGAAACAAGTATAAGCCCAGCTGCAAAATCGTGCTGTATTGCCCCGACAATAACGTACACGGGTGGTGGGATAACAGAGTTGACCGACTTTATACCAACAATCCTCTGGCTACAGAGGACGCCTTGAAAAACAAGTTCCCGAGAGAGAATATCTGCGAGGTGTTCTATCCTACGAGAAAGGCGGTATCCGAGTCCAACGAGTCGCCTGAATTCTACCGCAGAAAATTCGGAATTCCCGAGGATAAGTTCGCCGTGGTTATTGCCGACGGCGTGTACGCAAAGGCTAAAACAGAGAAGGTTACAATGGCACTTTTGGAGTCGGACCTCCCTCTCACTATTTGCCCCATAGCAGGCAAAAACGAGGAGCTTTACAATAAGCTTATGGCTCTGAAGGATTCTACAAAGCCCAATATCACCCTCCTCCCCTTCGGGTTCGTGGAGGACGCGCCTCAGCTGTACGGCGCCTGTGACCTCTTTGTTACAAAGGCAGGTCCTAACGCCATACTCGACAGCGTTATGATGGGCACGCCCATAATCGTCGATTACTACGGCTCTCCCATAGAGAAGGCAACTAAAAAGCTGTTTATTGACCACAAGAAGTGCGGCTACTACATCAAGGACGCGAAGGATATCCGCAAAAAGGTGGAGGAGCTTGCCGCCGACGGTGAGCAGATGACAGCGCTTCGAGAGAACCTCAAATTCTTCGACAAGCGGATAAACGGCGCTCATCTTATCGCCGACGATATAGCAAAGCTGCTAGGTGTTGAGGTCAAGGAAGATGAAGGAGAGCTTACTTCCCCTCTTAATCCGTAAGGCTTAGGAAATAATATCTCTAAAACAGTAATATACAAAATAAACAAAAAAATCAAGGACTTCGGTTGAACGTCCTTGATTTTTTGTTGGAATTGCACATAGTATAGTAATTTGCTGTGCTGTGAGGCAAGCCGCTTTGCATTCAGGTAACCTGCTTTTTTACTTTGCGCAAGCCGTTTATCACTTTGGCAAGCTACTTTTCATTGAGTAGCCACCTTTTGCATTGAGGGAGCCTGCCTTTTATATCGGGCAAGCCGTATTTATAGTTAAATTTTGCGCATCAGGCGGATATAGAATTCCACGGTGCGGGATACGGTGTCGAGAGGTACTCTCTCGTTGTTTCCGTGGATTGTGCCGCGCTCCTCCTTGGAGAGGTGCATAGGTGTGAAGCGGTAAACCTTATCAGAGATAACGCTCCAATGTCTGGAGTCGGAGCAAGCCAGCATAAGGTAGGGGGAAACTATCGCCTCGTGCCAGGTCTCGCTAATGGCTGCCTTCACGGTATCGTAGGCTGCACAGGAGGTGTCGGAAATCCTCGAGGGATTCGTTCCGTCTATAATGCTGACCTCTACCTTCGGGTCATTTACAATTTTTCTTATACGCGCGGTTGCAGCCTCCATAGTATCGCCCTGGATAACGCGGTGGTTAGATACCATTGTTGCAACGGGGGGTATAACGTTCATACCCTTAGAGCCCTCCATCTGTGTGAAGGCTATGGAGGTACGAACCATAGCTGAAAGCTCACCGCCCGTCAGCTTACTGATAAGCGAAAGAAGCGGAGAGAAGAGCCAAAGATTAGAGAAGATAAGTCTATAAAGGAAGGTGGAATGTCTGCCGACGGTGTCGAACATTTCCTTGGCAGGCTTGGTTAAGGTGTACTTGAAGGGGTGATTTTCAACCCTCAGGCAAGCCTTGGAAAGTCTGCCCACGGGGGTGTGGGGAGCAGGAGAGGAGGAGTGACCGCCGCCGCCCTTTACTCTGTACTCCACGTTGAGCATTCCCTTCTCCGCGATACCGATAAGGGCGCAGGGGGTGGTAACACCGGGGAAAACGTTGTCTACAACGGCGCCGCCCTCGTCAAGCACAAGTCCTGGGGTAATATTGCGCTCGGCAAAAAGCTTGATAATATCCTGCGCGCCGTGGCCGTTGATTTCCTCGTCGCCTGCGAAGGCGAAATAAACGTCGTTTGCGGGAACGTAGCCCTCGCCTATGAGAGCCTCTGCTGCAGAGAGGACACCGTTGAGTGTACCCTTGGTGTCGATAGCACCTCTGCCCCAAAGAACTCCGTTCTCGATTATACCCTCGAAGGCGGGCTTCTCCCAATCCTCCTCCACTACGCTGACCACGTCGTAATGCGCCATAAGCACGGTGGGGGAAGCGTCGGATACGCCTCTCCATCTGAAGAGGAGGGCTCTGTCGCCTACCTTCTCAAATTCACACTTGGAATAAACCCTTGGGAAAAGGGTGGGAAGAAGCTGCTCAAACTTAAGGAATTCCTCCTCGTCCTCGTTTTCTTTATTTTTGTCGGATACGGTTTTGCATTTTATCATCTCGGAGAGGGCGTGGGTTGCCTGCTCGCCGCTTACGAAAACGGGAGCCGCCTTCTCTCGCTCCGCCTTTGCGGGCTTGAACATTATCGCCCTTACTAAAACAAAGGTTATGAGCGCACCGAGTATGCCTGCGATTATAAGCAATAGGATTATTTCGGGTGGCATAATCGTTTTTCCTTTCTTTCGTTTGTTGGATTTGTTAGCTTTGGGCGCGAGAGTTACCTGCGCGCCGTACTGCTGAACTTGGTAGCTTTGCGCGAGAGTTATCTGCGCGCCCGTAATGCTAATTTTTTAGCTTTGGGTGCGAGAGTTATTCACACGCCTGTTTTCTTTAAATTCGGTAGCTTTGGGCGCGAGAATTATTCACGCGCCCGTAATATTATATTATTCCCTTTTTGTAGAGTATCCTTGATACGATAATAGTGAATATTACTCCCACGGGAACCATAATTCCTACGGTTGAGGAATTGAGGGCGGGAATGAATATAAAGAGGATAAGCATAAGGATAACGGGAGCTACGGCAAGCTTCCAATTCTTGGAGATAAGAGCTACGCCGAGAGCGCCGAAGAGCGCGGGAAGCATCTGGTCGAAGGCAGGCTTCAGGGCGGGATTGGACAAAACGGGCTCTAAGGGAATGATAAGCAGAACGCCGAGAATAATAATAACGGTAGTTACTATAGAGGAGACTGCAATAGCCACGGTGGAGATAATTTCACCCTCCTCGCTTTTGGGGTCTGCGTTGGCATTCTCAAGGGCGTTAATAGCGCAGGGGAGCTTAAGATTGGATATGTTACCCGTCACAAAGGAGAGGTAGGAGCCGCCTGCACCGAGCATAGGTATAAAGGTAATAACCTCAATAGCGCTGACTGCCCAATACATAGGAGCAGTAGCAATAAGTCCCATACCGACGCCTCTCCAATCGGGCGCTGCGTTGAATATGAGAGCTACAACCACGGGGAACGCAAGAAGGAGTATCATCATTGAGATATTCCATATTCTGCCGTCGCGGTGGACTGTATCAATATACGAATAATTCTTATTTTCTTTCATTTTCCGACTCCTTTCTTAACCGAGCCACGCGGTAAGCGGAATTGCAAGCGCCATGCCCAGCACCATACAGATGGGGAGGGCGTAGTCGTTGACCCACTTCCATTTAAGCTTTTTGATAAGTAAGCCGCAAAGGCACATAGCGACGGCGCTTATTACCATAACGAATACGGGAACAAGTCCAGAGGTGGAGGAATAAAGGGTGGTGACGTTCTCGCCCGTCAGGGGGTCCTTGCTCACAACCTCAAACACTCCGTCAGTAGAGGACCAGAGGCGGTAAACGTCGCAGAAAACGAAGCCCACGAAGGCGGATATCATACCGATAAAGAGGGAGTTCTGAAGAATTCCCGACCACTTCGCGTCCTTTTGCTCAAAGGAGATAAGTCCGCTTTGGTATCTTTTGGCGATTACGGGCACAAGCCAGATACCTACCATTATAGATATAGTCATAACGGTAGCTATAGTGACGTACTGAGAGGCGGTCATACCCTCGGCGAGAGCCGCAAGAGTGGTTCCCATTCCCGAGGCGGCGTTTGATGCTGCTATAGCCTCGTAGGAGAGAGAGCCCACAACCGAAAGGCGGAGCCAAGGAAGGGCTATGCCAAGTGACTGCGAGAGGGTGATGACTGTAATTACGATGGATACCGCGGGAGCAATAGTGAATATTGCGGCAGTAATGACGGTTTTCTTGATTTTCTTCATATCCATGCCCGTTGCCTTAGCGCGGCGGACAGACTTCACAAGGAAGTAAACCGACTGGGCAAGCACTGCGGCTATAATAACCGCAACAAGGGCGAAGAGTATGGGGTGATTTGTGCTGAATTCCATACTTTTTGTTTCCTTTCCAAGTTAAATTGGGATTCATATATTAACGGACGCAGCCGATAATAACTTTTTGGCTTTAAGCGCCTATCAGTTGTGGTATAGCTTTTTCGTCTGGTACTGCGGCTCGCAGGAGAGGTTCATTCCGAGCTTGCGGAAGGTAGTAACGTCAACCTGGGAGAGTATGACCGTAGAATGTACCTCTGCGTAACGAAGGGAGGGTATCGCCTCGAAGGCTTTGCGTGAGTTCTGATTGTTTACGGCGGATATTGCGAGGGCGATGAGCACCTCGTCGGTGTGGAGGCGCGGATTATGGTTGCCGAGGTTCTCTGTTTTAAGCCGCTGAATGGGCTCGAGAATTTCGGGAGAAATGACCTCTACCGCATCGTCGATTTGCGCTATGGTTTTCAAGGCGTTGAGGAGCGCCGCGCTTGATGCGCCGAGAAGCGAGGAGGTTTTGCCCGTGACAATCCTTCCGTCGTTCAGCTCGATTGCCACCGCAGGCGCGCCCGTAAGCTCAGCCTTCTTCAAGGCGGGGGCTACACAGCGTCTGTCGTCCTCGGAGCAGGAAAGCTTACGCATAAGCAGCTCGATTTTGCCAAGCTCGACCTCGCTACCGCCGCCCTTACGGATATCGCAAAGAACGCCGTAGTATCTGCGGATAATCTCCTGCTTTGCGGCGTAGGAGACTGCCTCGTCGTCGTAGATGCAGAAGCCTGCCATATTTACACCCATATCGGTGGGGGATTTGTAGGGACATTCGCCGAGTATTCCCTCAAGCATTGAGCGAAGAACGGGAAATACCTCAACGTCTCTGTTGTAGTTGACGGCAGTGGTGCCGTAGGTATCCAGGTGGAAGGGGTCAATCATATTGACGTCGTTAAGGTCGGCTGTGGCTGCCTCGTAGGCGAGGTTTACGGGGTGGCTGAGGGAGAGGTTCCATATCGGGAAGGTCTCAAACTTTGCGTAGCCCGACTTCCTGCCCATCTTGCTCTCGTGGTAAATCTGGGAAAGGCAGGTAGCCATCTTGCCCGAGCCCGGACCCGGTCCTGTGACAATGACTATGGAACGGGTGGTTTCGGCATATTCGTTCCTGCCGTAGCCCTCGTCGCTGACTATAAGGGGAATATTGTGTGGGTAGCCCTCTATATCGTAGTGCTTATACACCTTGATGCCCAGCTTCTCCAGCTTTTGCTTGAAGGCGTCGGCGGTGGGGCTTGACTTATATCTTGTCATAACCACACTTCCGACGTAAAGTCCCCAGCCGCGGAAGGCGTCTATAAGGCGCAAAACGTCAAGGTCGTAGGTGATTCCAATGTCACCTCTTACCTTGTTTTTCTCTATATCCGATGAATTAATAGCAATAATAATCTCCGCCTCGTCCTTAAGCTCGGTGAGCATACGGATTTTGCTGTCCGGAGCGAAGCCCGGAAGCACACGGGAGGCGTGGAAGTCATCAAAAAGCTTGCCGCCGAACTCGATATAAAGCCTCTCTCCGAAGAGGGATATTCTCTCCTTAATCTTGCTCGACTGGAGCTTCAAGTATTTGTCGTTGTCAAAGCCTGCCTTAAACATTGTCATCACACCCTTTCCTTTGGGACGGGCTATGTAGCGGTATTTTCCGCAGCTCACAGCTTGCCCTACGTTATATCATAACAGAATTATTGTACCACAATAATAGGCACAAATCAAGCCAAAGCCGGGATTTTAGAGAAAAAAAGAGGTAGAAAATTAAGGCTGAAATTTGGGCATTTTTTATAAATATTTTAATTTAAAATGAATATTTCGGAAAACGTATTGTATTTGTCCTTATAAAATGGTACAATTGAATTGGCACCCTTCGGGGTTCTACATTCTTTCCTGATGAAAGGAACATACATAATGAGCGAATACGATGACAGAATTTCCGTCGGCTACGAAGCCGAAATTGCAGGCGGCGAGAGCCGCTACACATCAAGGCGCAGGAGAAGGTGCGCTGTAAAGGCGTCGTCAAGATGCCACCTCAGCCTTGCGGTTTATCAGATTATAGCTTCGGTGGTGCTGTCGGTGATGTATGGGATAATCCCCTTCTTCCTTCCCGAAAATCTGCGCGTGGCGTTTGTTGAAAGCCCATACGTCCTTTGGGGCGGTCAGGTTCTGGCGATGTACGTTATCTCCTTCCCTATCTTCCTGCTTATGACTCGTGGGATACCCAACCGCAGAGCCGAGAAAAGTAATATGTCTCTAGGTGAGTTCGTCGTAATCTTTATGATTGCCGAGGGGCTTGCGATGGTTGGAAATATTATTTCCAGTGTGCTGACGGGCCTTATTGAGGGCTCAACGGGCAGCGCTGTGGAAAACGGTACTATGGATATGATTATGAGCGCACCCCTGTGGGTCGTTATACTTGTGGTCGTGGTCATAGGTCCTATTATTGAGGAGCTGATGCTCCGTAAGGTATTTATCGACAAGCTCAGCGTATACGGCGACAGACTTGCTATCATTGTGTCGGGCGTTGCCTTCGGTCTTATGCACGGTAATCTTTATCAGCTCTTCTACGCTGTGGCTCTCGGTATTCTCTTCGGCTACGTTTACGTCAAGACGAGAAAGATTATTTACAGCTGCCTTCTTCATATGCTCGTGAACTTCTTCGGCAGCGTGCCGAGCATGCTTCTGTTGCCCTCGATTCTGAGAATTGAGGAGCTTGATTCTCTTTATCCAGACGGTGTCGGAATGCCCGTAAACGAGGTTTTTGCAAGCATTGACGTTCTGGTAAGCTACGTTAGTTATTTGCTTATACAGTACGGTCTCGCTATTGCGGGAATTGTGCTTCTTTTGGTTCTTACAATTAAGAGAGCCTACAGAATTCCTAACACCTGTGAGTTCCGTTTACCGAAGAAAACCATACCCCGTGTTGCGTTTTTCAACCTTGGAGCTATTCTTTTCTTCCTTTTATCACTTTCGAATATCCTTCTTACTATATTCCCCGATGCGCTGAATTATCTTCTGGGTATAGCACCTGCTATGGGCGCGTAAGGTGAGAAAAAATGAAAAACGACAGATATGAAGCGATGCTGACGCCCTTCGCTGAGGGTATGGATACACGGACGCCCTGGAGCGATTACCCGAGGCCGAGCCTTGTAAGGGAGTCCTACCTCACCTTAAACGGAGCTTGGGACTTCGCCGTTACACCTGAGGATACGGTCTCTGAGTACGGCGAGAAAATTCTCGTTCCCTTCCCTCCCGAGTCAAGGCTTTCGGGCTATAACGACACGGTCCCCACGGGATGTGCGATGTATTACAGAAGATATTTTACTCTGCCCGAAGCTTTTAACGTCGGGAGAGTGCTTCTTCACTTCGGCGCGGTTGACACTCTATGCTCCGTAAGTATAAACGGCAAGCTTGTCGGAGAGCATGAGGGGGGATATTTGCCCTTCTGCTTTGATATTACGGACGCGCTGTCCGACGGTGAAAACGAGCTTGTGGTAAAGGCTCATGACGAGCTGTCTCACATCTACCCCTACGGTAAGCAAAAAAGGAACAGAGGCGGTATGTGGTACACGCCCGTCAGCGGTATATGGCAGTCTGTGTGGCTTGAGTCGGTGCCTACGGAGTACGTTGAATCCTTAAAGATTACCCCCACTCTGACGAGCGTTAAAATTGAAGTCAAGGGTGGTGCCGAGCATAAGAGGCTGACCCTTGAGGAAAGCGGTATTTTCTATGAATGGCAGGGGGCGTGTATCGAAATTCAGCTTGACGAGCCTAAGCTTTGGTCACCCGAGAGCCCATATTTATATAGGTTTACCTTAGAGTGCGGAGAGGATACGGTGCGCTCCTACTTTGCTCTGCGCACGGTTTCCGTGGGTGAGACTCGGGGTGTTCAAAGGCTAAAACTTAACGGCGAGCCCTACTTTTTCTCGGGTCTTTTGGACCAGGGGTATTATCCCGACGGAATTTTCCTTCCCGCAACGCCCGAGGGCTACCGCGAGGATATTCTCTTAGCTAAGCGGCTTGGCTTTAATATGCTCCGCAAGCATATAAAGGTGGAGCCCGAAATATTCTACTACCTTTGCGACCTTTTGGGAATTGCCGTTTTCCAGGATATGGTTAACAACTCGGACTATTCCTTTATATTGGATACGGCGCTGCCTACCGTCGGTTTTACAAAGCTGCCCGATAAGCTACGCCACAGAAATAAAAGGTCAAGAGAAATATTTATTAACCATTCTATTGACACGCTTGACCTTCTTTACTCCCACCCGTCTATTGTGTATTACACCATATTTAACGAGGGCTGGGGTCAGTTTAACGCCGACGAGGTGTACGAAATCATAAAGTCCCACGACAGCACTCGCATAATTGATTCGACCTCGGGTTGGTTTACTCAAAAGAAGAGCGACGTTGATTCAAGACACGTCTATTTCAAGCCCGTGAAGCTGAAGGGTGACTCGGGGCTTCCCGTAGTTATCAGCGAATTCGGCGGCTACTCACTCAGAGTTTCGGGGCATCTTTTCGGGGATAACAACTACGGCTACCGCAGCTTCTCCGACAGTGAGAGCCTTACTGCGGCGCTGGAGAAGCTCTACCTCGGTGAAATATTGCCCATCATTCCCAGCGGTGTTTCTGCCCTGGTTTATACCCAGATATCCGACGTCGAGGACGAGACAAACGGCTTGGTCACCTACGACAGACGCGTAGTCAAGGTGGACGAGGAAAAAATGAGAGCCATTATGTCGCGGCTTTATGAGGACTTTAAGGAATGTACTTCACGTGACGAGTAACGTTACAAATATTGCGAGTATAGATTATCATTCTTTTAAGATAAAGCGCCTTCCCTTTTGCTGTGAATAGTTTTAAAGCATAATCTTTTGGGCGCATTGAATTTTTATATCTTTAGGCAGAGCTATCTTGACTCACCTATAAGGAGATACTTTATAATGAAATCCATTTATCTTTTCGGAACGAAGCCGTTAATGTATTTATGCGAGCTTCCCGTTCTCTTTTTGCTAGGTGTATCAATCTATTTTAACGATAAGGTTGAAGGCACACTCGGGCTTTATCCCTTGATTTTCGTCTGCATCGGAGCTATAATATTTATGTTTCTGTTTCTCTTCCGCGGAATTTCCGTTTCCACAGAGGAGGTGCGCTCCTTCGGTCCCTACTCCTCAAAGGACACGGCTATAATCAACAAGGATAAGCTCCTCGTCCTCACGGTAAGACCTAAGGGAAAGCTCCGCGTTGAGCTTTACGGCTCAGCTGACAAGCCCGTGTTCGATTGGCTAAGAGAGGAGGACGCCTCAAAGGGCGAAATTAACCTATACCGCGACACTACTGTCGGCGGTGTCAAGGCTGTAGGACGGGTGCTTAATTACTTCGGTATTTCCCCCGAGGAATGCTCCGAAATACATAGCGCGGAAAGCTATTCCCGTGAGTACGACTTTTTCGTTCTCACAAAGGATACCACCGAGCAGGGTGCATGCTATTGTTTAAGATTTACGGAAACGGTATAAAGAGCTTTGCTTAAGTATCTGAATAGAAATAAAAAATGCCAGGATATTCGGCTGTGAGTATCCTGGTCCTTTTTTTGAAGAAATACGAGCCGCCAGAGAGGTTTGCCTTTTTTATATCTTCATTATTAAGAAAACACGGGCTGCCAAAGAGGGCTGCCCGTGTTCTTCTATTGGGTCCGACCTGCCCGCTTTGGAGCAGGTCGGATTTTGGTATTATTTCTGCTGCTCAGCGTGACCGCCCGCAAGGGTAATCATCTTAACAGCGGAGAGTGAGAACTTATCTGCAATGATTATCAGATTATTCTTGGTCATAATACCGCGAGCAAGAACCTTAAGTCTGCCTGCGTTACCGGGAACAAGCTTTCTCTTCTTCAAATCATCGAGAGTTACAGTCGCGCCGTCCTCGAAGTTCTCGCAGATGGTGTCAAGGTTAATCTCTACCATCTTACCGGACTTCTTAGCCGCGGTCTTGATTACTTCAATTCTCGCCTCTGCCTCAGAGTCGGTTACGAGCTCGTCTGCGTGTACAGCATCGACGTGAACGCGTCCCTCCTCGTCGGGTGCAAAGATGTCTGCTTCGGGTGCAGCTTCTTCAACTACTTCCTCTGCAGGTGCTTCTTCGACAGCCTCCTCGGGTGCAGCTTCTTCAACTGCTTCCTCTGCAGGTGCCTCTTCGACAACCTCCTCGGGTGCAGCTTCTTCTGCTGCTTCCTCAGCGGGTGCTTCTTCGACAGCCTCCTCGGGTGCAGCTTCTTCTGCTACTTCCTCAGCGGGTGCTTCTTCGACAGCCTCCTCGGGTGCAGCCTCTTCAACTGCTTCCTCAGCAGGCGCCTCTTCGACAGCCTCCTCGGGTGCAGCCTCTTCTGCTACTTCCTCAGCAGATGCCTCTTCGACAGCCTCCTCGGTTGCAGC
>JAFUPM010000059.1 GCA_017481225.1 Clostridia bacterium | reverse complement strand
GGACGGGAGAGATGGGGCAAAACGCGTGCCGAGAACCTAGTCTTGGCCAGAGAGGACTCTTAGGGCAGTGGAATTGAAAGGCTTCTCTTTGCCCTCGGAATACGCCAGGTAGGCGAGATTGCCGCAGAGGAGATAGCGCGCCGCTTCCGCACCCTCGACGCCCTCTTTGATGCAACCCTTGAGGACTTCCTCGCCGTAGACGATATCGGTGAGATAACGGCAGGAGCCTTAGTGGAGTTCTTTGCCAGCCCCGAAACCCGCGCCCTCTGCGAAAGGCTTTCGGAGCTTGGAGTAAAAACCGACGCTGTAGGCGAAGAGCGGGGTAGCCTCTTTGAAGGACTTACCTTCGTGCTTACGGGAACTCTTCCCACAATGACCCGCGACGAAGCCTCCGCCATAGTCAAGGCGAACGGCGGCAAGGTCTCGGGCAGCGTATCCAAGAAAACGAGCTACGTCCTCGCAGGCGAGGAGGCAGGCTCCAAGCTTACGAAGGCTCAAGCCCTCGGCGTGAAAATCATAGACGAGGAGCAGTTTATGAATATGGTGAACGGCAAGCAATAGGATAATATAAAACACAATAAAAGCACAAATAGCAAATCCCTTTACCAAGGCAAAAACAATAAATAAAAAAGCCAACGGACGGAGCAAACAGCTCCGTCCGTTTTCATATTAAAAACTCATAAAATCTAAACAGCCAACATAAAACACGTTGAAGTTAAATAGCTAACGCAAAACACGATAAAATCCAAATACCAAATATAAAATCAAGCAGAGATGTAAAATTACGCTCTTAAAACAATATCCTCTCCCGTATATGGGTGGGGAAAGCTAAGCTCCGTACAGCGGAGAAAATACTCCTCACCTCTCCTCTCACCGTACAGGTAATCACCCCTTAAGGGACACCCAATATAAGCCATATGCACTCTTATCTGATGCGTTCTTCCCGTGTGAAGCTTAACCTCCAAAAGGGAGGCATCACCCAGCACCTCACACACCTTATATTCCGTCAGCGCATACTTTCCGTCAGGACGGACTATCCTTTTTATGGACCCCTCGCACTCTCTTTCAATAGGTGCTTCAATCCGCCCCTCTCTCGGGCTTGGAACTCCTTCTACAATACACATATACTTCTTGCCGAATTTTCCCGCCTTCATCTCTGCCGAGAGCAGATTTGAGGTCATCTGGTCCTTGGCAATAAGCACTATTCCCGAGGTATCTCTGTCCAGCCTGTTAACGCTTCTGAACACGAAATTTCCTCCGTACATTCCCATAACCGCGTTTGCAAGAGTGGGAAGGCTGTTCCCCTTCGATGGGTGTGTCGGCATATTCGTCGGCTTGTCCACCGCAAGAATATACTCGTCCTCGTATATCACCTTAACGGGTATATCCATAGGCTCAATACCCTCACTGGTCCTATGGGGCAAGCTCACCGTCAGCTCGTCATAGGGGTAGACTGTAGCTCTTACGGTCACAACCTCGCCTCGCAGCATTATTCCCCCGTACTTGACCTGCTTTATCAGCGTTACGGAGAACCCGCGCCTCTTCAAAAAATCCTTAACCGTGGTCGGCTTTGTTATATCGTCAGCTATAAGCTTCATCTGCTTCATATTTGCCCCTCCTCGGCTTTGGAAAAAACCTTTATTCACGCTATATTATACATCATTTCTGCTCCTTCGTCAACCATACTTTACCTTTTTGTACCCGAAACTCCAGCAAAAATGTAGCGAAAACTTGTCACTTTATGAAGCTCGAGTGCCTTTTAGAACTTGACAATTAATATTTTATATGTTAAAATATAATTTGGAATATTATTTTGGAGGGGTTTTGTGACAACACGTACAACTGCAAAAAAGACATACGGAGACCAAAGTATAAAGAGCCTTAAGGGCGCGGACAGAGTAAGGAAAAGACCTGCCGTAATCTTCGGCTCCGACGACCTTATCGGCTGTCAGCATTCCTTTATCGAGATACTTGCCAACTCTGTTGACGAGGCGAGAGAGGGCTACGGCGATAAGATTATAGTAAAGAAGTATAAGGATCTTTCCATAGAGGTAGAGGACTTCGGACGCGGTGTTCCTCTCGGATATAACGAAAAGGAGAAGCGCTTTAACTGGGAGCTTGTTTTCTGCGAGCTTTACGCAGGCGGCAAGTACGATAACAACGACGGCAACTCCGCCTACGAGTTCTCTCTCGGACTCAACGGCTTGGGCGCTACCGCCACCCAGTATTCCTCAGAGTATATGGAGGTTGCCTCCTACAACGGTAAGCAGGTATCCGAGATAAGCTTTAAGGTGGGCAAGCCCTCCTCCGAGCTTAGAGTAACCGACCTCACCTCGGGAATGAAGAGAAGGGGAACCGTTATCAAATGGCGCCCCGATATCAAGGTTTTCAAGGAAATAGATATCCCAGTGGAGTTTCTCTCCTCAACCCTTCGCCGCCAGGCGTTCGTCAACGCAGGCATTAAGTTTATCCTGGAGGTCGAGGACGAGCGCGGCAAATTCACCAAAACCGAGTTTTACTACGAGCACGGCGTTGCGGATTATATAGCCGAGATTACCGAGGGCATCACTATGACCAAGCCCGTGCTTTGGAACCTTGAAACCAAGGGACGTGACCGCGAGGACCTCCCCGACTATAAGCTTAAAGCGGAGGTTACCTTCTGCTTTACCAAAACGGGAATGGCTGAGTATTACCACAACGCCTCCTTCCTCGAGCACGGCGGCGCTCCGGAGAAGGCTGTCTCCAGCGCCTTCACATCAATAATCAACAAGTTTGTTAAAGCCCAGAGCAAATCCAAAAGCGACGTCAAGGTAACCGCAGCGGATATTACGGACAACCTGTCTGTTATTATCAACTCCGCCTCAACCCAAACCTCCTACGAGAACCAGACGAAGAAGGCTATAACCAACGCCTTTATTCAGAAGGCTCTCACCGAATTTATCAAAACCAAGCTTGAAATATATCTTACCGAGAACAAGACCGAGTGCAACACTATAATTAAGCAGGTTCTCGCCAACAAGCAGGCAAGGGAAGCGGCAGAGAAGGCAAAGGTCGATATCAAAAAGAAGCTGACGGGAACTATGGACATCTCCAACAGAGTAGAGAAGTTCATACCCTGCGGCTCCAAGGACCCGAACCTCCGCGAAATATATATAGTAGAGGGTGACTCGGCTATGTCAAGCTGTAAGCTTGGCAGAAACGCGGAGTTCCAGGCAATTATCCCCGTCAGAGGTAAAACTCTGAACTGTATGAAGTCAAGCTATGACAAGATCTTCGCCTCCGACATTATCGTAGACCTCCTTAAGGTTATCGGCTGCGGGGTAGAAGTGAAAACAGGCAAGAAAAATGACATTGCCACCTTTGACTATAACCTCCTTAAATGGAATAAAATTATAATATGCACCGATGCTGACGAGGACGGCTTCCAGATACGTACCCTTCTTCTGACTATGTTCTACCGTCTCCTTCCCACCCTTATTGAGAGAGGGAAGATATATATTGCGGAGTCCCCCCTCTTTGAGATAACCTCGGGAGGCGAAACCTACTTCGCGTATAACGAGCAGGAGAAAAGCGAAATACTCGAGAAGCTGGAGGGCAAAAAGTACGTTCTCCAGCGCTCCAAGGGACTTGGCGAAAACGAGCCCGAAATGATGTGGCGCACTACTATGTGTCCCCAGACCCGACGTCTCATAGCAGTCACTCCCGCCGATGCGGAGGCAACTGCGAGAATGTTTGACGTTCTCCTCGGCGACGCCCTCCAGGCAAGAAAGAAATTCATTACCGACTTCGGACATCTTTACATCAAGGATGCCGATATATACAGAAAGGCAAAAGAAATGGCAAATCTCAAGATATTATCAGGCTTCTCAGGTGTCAAGGGTCCCCTTCTCACCATAGTTATGGACGGTGTAGGCATCGCTCCCGACAACGGCGCAAACGCAGTTGCTGCGGCGCATACCCCCACCCTCGATATGCTTATGAAAAATTATCCCACCCTCGCCATCAAGGCTCACGGCACAGCCGTAGGTCTGCCCGGTGACGACGATATGGGTAACTCCGAGGTAGGTCACAACGCTCTCGGCTCGGGTCAGGTATTCGCCCAGGGCGCAAAGCTCGTTTCCCAGTCCATAGAGACAGGCAAGATTTTCGCATCCGACACCTGGAAAACTCTTATCGGCGGAGTAAAGGCAAATTCCTCCACTCTCCACTTCCTCGGACTTTTCTCCGACGGTAACGTTCACTCCCACATCGACCACCTTAAGGCGCTTATCTCCAAGGCAAAGGAGGAGGGAGTCAGCCGTGTGAGAGTACACATTCTTCTTGACGGACGCGACGTTGGTGAAACCAGCGCCCTTGATTACGTTCTCCCCTTCGAGGAGTATATCGCATCCCTCGCATCTGACGCGTTTGATATCGCTATCGCCTCGGGCGGCGGCAGAATGCAGATTACTATGGACAGATACGAGGCTAATTGGGGTATGGTTGAGGCAGGCTGGAGAACCCACGTTCTCGGCGAAGGCAGGCAGTTCTCCTCCGCAGAGGAAGCCATCACCGCATACAGAGCAGAGTACAAGGTTATCGACCAGGACCTTCCTCCCTTCGTTATTGCCAAGGACGGCAAGCCCGTTGGTACGGTTGAGGACGGCGACAGCGTTATCTTCTTCAATTTCCGCGGTGACCGTTCCATAGAAATATCCAAGGCGTTCGAGTCGGGTGCCGACTTCGATCAGTTCGACAGAACGAGAGTTCCCGCTGTGCTTTACGCAGGTATGCTCGAGAATGACGGCGACCTCCATATCCCCTCCCGTTACCTTGGTTCTCCCCCCGAGATTACAGGCACTATGACCGAGTACCTCGTATCCGCAGGAGTAAAGGAGCTTGCTATCTCCGAAACCCAGAAGTACGGCCACGTAACCTATTTCTGGAACGGCAATAAGTCGGGCAAATTCTCCGAGGAGCTGGAAACCTATATCGAAATCCCCTCCGACGTCGTTCCCTTCGAAGAGCGCCCCTGGATGAAGTGTGCAGAGAT